>CADACC010000024.1 GCA_902786275.1 uncultured Erysipelotrichaceae bacterium
ATTAATTGATAAAGAAAATAATATGTGATATTTTATTAACGTGCAACAAATATATTGTAACCTGGTCAGATTCGGAAGAAAGCAGCCACATCAATCCCTATTTGTGTGCACTTTTTTTATGAGGTGTTTGAATGAATAATGATTTTTTTAAAAAACTTATAAAAGAGTCAAAGAAAAGTTTAAAATACAATGATGTTCCAGTTGGAGCTATATTAGTAAAAAATAATAAAATAATTTCCAAAGGTCATAACACAAGAGAAAAAAGCAATTGTACATTTTCCCATGCCGAAATAAATGTAATACAAAAGGCAAATAAAAAATTAAAATCTTATTTTCTATATGATTGTGATCTATATGTTACATTAGAACCATGTGAAATGTGCAAAAAAGTTATCAACAATGCAAGAATAGCTAATGTATTTTACTTAGTAAAAAAAGATGAAAATAAGAAAGAATACAATAAAACAAGTTATCAACATTTAGAAAATGAATTTGGTAATTTATCTAAAAAAAATTTACAGATTTTCTTTGATAAATTACGATAATTTCAGGTGTTATGATATAATTATAAAGAGGTGAAAACGTATGAGTTATAAGGTTTTATACAGAAAATATAGACCATCTACTTTTAACGATATTATTGGACAAAAATTTATAACTGATACGTTAAAGGAATCTATAATATCAAATAAAATATCTCACGCTTATATTTTTTCAGGACCTAAAGGAACAGGAAAAACATCTACTGCACGAGTTTTTGCTAAAGCAATTAATTGTGAAAATCCAATTGATGGTGAACCATGTGGCAAATGTAACTCTTGTATGAATTTTGAAAGTAACCCTGATATTATTGAACTTGATGCTGCATCAAATAATAAAGTTGAAGATATAAGAGAAATAGTAAACAGTGTTAAATTAGCACCAAGTAATTCTAAATATAAAATATATATTATAGACGAAGTTCACATGCTAACTAATAGTGCATCTAATGCGTTTTTATTAACATTAGAAGAGCCACCAAGTCATGCTATATTTATTTTAGCAACAACAAATCCAGAAAGCTTACTGAAAACAATATTATCTCGTTGCCAACAATTTGCTTTTAGCAAAATTTCTAGAAAGGCTTTAATAGAAAGAATAAAGTATGTTCTTGATAATGAAAAAATATCAATGGATGATAATATTATTAACGAGATAGCTACTTTATCAGATGGTGGATTAAGGGATGCACTAAGTATACTTGATCAACTTGTGACTCTTAATAAACCTATAACTATGGACATTTTAACTGAACAGTTCGGAATTGTTTCTGAAAAGTCTGTAAGTGATTTAATAGATCATATTATCAACAATGATATTGAATCAATTAAGAAAATATTTGAGCAGTTAAGAGAATATGGCATTAGTGAAAAGTCGTTTATTGAGAAATTTGTAAATTTATTAACATTAAAAATTTGTGATTTAAAAGAAACAAATAATGCCGATAAAATTCAAATATTGAAAAATATTGTTTTTGAAATAGTTAAAATAGATAATTATAAAACAAATTTTAGTTTCTATGACATCATTGAGATTATAGTAGTTACTAATTTACCTGATAATAACTCAAAAATTATTTCCCAGGAAATAAAAAATGACATAAATAATAGTAAAAATGAAGAAAATACTGATGAAAATCATGAAACTAATAAAGTAACTGTTGTTACTTTTGAAAATGATGAAAATAAAGAAGAAAATAATAAAGAAGAGATTTGTTTACCTAAAGTAAACATAGATTTAATTAATATTAGAATAAATAATTCATTTTATAATGCTTCACTTGAATTAAAAAAAGAAATAAAGAATAATTTTGATAATCTTTCCGAATTATTAAAGAAAAATAATGAACTATATTCTTTATTTATAGATTTGGAAGTTGGGGTTGTATCTCCTACAAATATACTTCTTGTTTCTGATACCGAAGCTTCTGCTAATTTATTAAATGAAAATGCTAGTATAATTAAAGAAAAAACTGGACTAGATAAAGAATTTGTATTTGTCGGTAAAGAAAAATGGAATTTACTAAAAAATGATTATGTCAAAAATAAGAACACAAAGAAATATAGTTATATAGAAGAACCAAAAAATGTAGAGAAAAAATCTGAAATTGAAAATTTAGCATCTGATATTTTTGGTAATAATATAATAATGGAGGAAGAGTAATATGAATATGCAAGCTTTAATGGCTCAAGCACAAAAAATGCAAAGAGACATTACAAAGAAAAAAGAAGAAATTGATAAAATGGAATTTGATGGAAAATCTGAATTAGTTAATGTAGTCGTTAATGGAAAAAAAGAAATTCTATCTATCAAAATTGATGATTCTATGGGTTTAGAAAAAGATGATTTAGAAGCTTTAGAAGACATGATAAAAATTGCAATTAATGATGCATTTTCCAAAGTTGATTCAGAAACTGATAAGCAGTTAGGATCATACGGTGGAAATTTTGGTGGACTATTTTAATGAATTATCCTAAAAATCTTAAAGGAATTATTGATTTTTATAAATCCCTTCCAGGTATTGGAGAAAAAAATGCAATAAGAATGGCTATTAACACCTATGAGTCAAATGATGATAGAATTAATGAATTTATATCTAATCTTCAAAACATGAGAACAAATGTTAAAAAATGTTCTATTTGTGGAATGATAACTGATAATGATGTTTGTGACATTTGTTCTGACACAAATAGAGATGATAATTTGATTTGTGTTCTTGAAGATTATAAAAATTTATTTAATTTTGAAAAGAATAACATATTCAAAGGAAAATATCACATTCTTGGAGGATTAATATCTCCTATGGATGGTGTTAACCCAGAAGATCTAAATATTCATTCCCTAGTTGAAAGAATCAAAAAACTTCATAAACCTGAGGTAATCATTGCTTTAACCTCATCTATAGAGGGTGAAATGACAATGTTATATTTAAAAAATATATTAGATAAATATGATGTTAAAATAAGTAGATTATCATATGGTGTTCCTCTTGGAATGAATCTTGATTATATGGATATGTTATCTTTAAACAAAGCTTTAGATGATAGAAGAGAAATAGAAGATTAATCATATAAGTGTAATTATTTAATATGATTTATTATGAAAAAGTTGATTGATTGTTTATACGTTTTATTTAAAAAAATAGTTATTTCTTTTTTAATAATAAATACCTATAATATTTTATGTAGTTCGATTATAGTGTTAATTCCAATTAATGTTTTAAATATTGTTCTTATTTCATTTCTAGGAATTCCTGGTATAATAGCAATTAACATATTATATTTTTTAATTTGAGGTTTATATGAATAATGATGAAAAATTGAAATTAATATATAATAAATATCGTGAGAATAAAAATTCTCACGTTTATTTGGTTGAAACAAATTCGATAAATGATGCTTTAAATGATATAAAAAAATTAATAATAAAAATAAATCAAAATAGTGATGATAATAATATAGAAAAATTAATTGATAATGATTCTTTGCCGACATTAACTATTGTATGGCCCGATAATCAAGAAATAAAAAAAGAAAACATCGAAGAATTGATTGTAAAAATTCAAAAAATCCCGGTAATAACTAAAGAAAATTATTTTATTATATGTAATGCCGAGAAACTAAATCAAAAATCCGGTAATATTATGCTTAAGACTATTGAGGAACCAGAAACGGACGTCTTAGGATTCTTTATTTGTAATAATTCTAATAGTGTTTTAAGTACAATTCAGAGCAGAACTCAATATATATCTCTACAGTATGATAAAAATGAAACTTATAATAATGATATTATTGATGATGCAGTTAACTATTTTAAAAGTCTTCATAATAGCCCTATTATTGATATTAATAAAAAATATGTTGATAAATATAAAGATATTAACATTATTTGTAATTTTTTAGAATGTTTGGTAAATGAAGAAAGAAAATTTATAAATTCACAAAATATTTTTGATATAATTAAAAAAGAGGAACAAATTATTAAATTAATATATGAACTTGAATCAAATATTAGAAAAAATGGAAATATAAGTTTATTATTTGATAAATTTGTTATAGAAGTAGGTAGATTATAATGAAAATATATGGTTTAACTTATTATGACAATGGAAAAGTCTATAATTTCAAAGCTGATTTTGAACTAAGTAAAAATGATTTAGTAGTTGTAGAAACTGATAAGGGATTACAAGCAGCTAAAGTAAATTATGTAAAAGATCCAAAAGATAGTGAATCTATTCGCGAGATAAAGCCCATATTAAGAAAATTTACGCAAGATGATGAAAAAAAATATTTTTCTAATCTTAAAGATGCTAAAGAAGTTTTTGAAAAAGCAAAAGAATTAGTAAAAAAGCTTGAAATTGATATGAGAGTTTTATCGGCTGCATATACTCTAGATAAAGAAGCTTTAATAATTAATTTTGTTTCTGATGATAGAGTTGATTTCCGTGAACTTGCAAAAAAACTTGCATCTTTATATAAAACTAGAATTGAACTTCATCAAGTAGGAGCGAGAGACAAAGCAAAAGAAGTTTGTGGAATCGGTAAATGTGGACAAACACTATGTTGTTCAAGGTTTTTAACTCAACTTAACTCTGTAACAATGAATATGGCTAAAGATCAGAATCTTGCTTTGAATCCTACTAAAATTAATGGAGCATGTGGAAGATTATTATGTTGTCTTGCATATGAAGAAGATGTATATCTTGAATGTTCCAAAAATTTACCAAAAGTTGGTCAAAAAAGAAAATATCAAGGAAAAGATGGAGTTGTAACTTCTGTTGATATTTTAAAAAAATCATATACAATTACAGTTGATGATGAAAAATTTGAGGTTACTGTTGAATAATGAAAATAGAACTAAATGATTTATATGATTATATTCCTTTAAAAATATATCAAAATAATTCATATTTTAAATTTTCATTAGACTCTGTATTATTAGCAGAATTTGTTAAAAAACCGGAAAAAGCAACCACTATATTAGATATGTGTTCTGGAAATGGTGCTGTTTCTATGATTTTGTCAACAAAAACAAATGCGAAGATAACGTCTGTTGAATTACAAAAAGAAATATTTAATCTCGGAGTTAAATCTGTTAGTTATAATAAACTTGATGATCAAATAAAATGTGTAAATTCTGATATAAAATGCGTCGAAAACTATTTCCCGGGAAATAAATTTGATGTAATTGTGTGCAATCCGCCATATTTTAATTCAAAAAATAATGATTTAATTAACGATGATAGAGTTAAAGCTGTAGCTCGACATGAAATATATATAAAATTAGAAGAAATTGTGCAAATAGCATCAAAACTTTTAGATTTAAACGGAGAGTTCTATATGGTTCATCGTCCTGAGAGATTAGATGAAATAATTATTCAATGTAACAAATATAATTTAAATGTTAAAAATATTCAGTTTATTTGTACAAAAATGAACATATCTCCTAAACTTATTTTAGTAAGATGTATAAAAGGTAGTAAGAATAATGTTAAAATTTTACCAAATTTATGTATAGATGGATTAAAATCATTTAAAAATATATTTTGGAAGGAGTGATATCATGAAAGTTATTGTAGGTTTAGGAAATCCTGGAAAAAAATATGAATTAACTAGACATAATATAGGTTTTATTATTCTAGATAAATATCTAGGTAATGTTTCCTGGAAAGAAGCACATAATGCTCTAATATATGAAAAAATAATTAATGGTGAAAAAGTAATTTTCGTAAAACCATTAACATATATGAATGATTCAGGCAATGCTATAAGAGAAATATTAACTTATTATAAAGTTTATATTGATGATTTATTGGTAATTCAAGATGATATCGCTTTAAGTCTTGGTAAATCTAGAATTAAATATGATAGCTCTGATGGTGGTCATAACGGAATAAAATCTATTATTAATCAATTGCAAACACAAAAATTTTTAAGATTAAAAATAGGTCTTGCAAAAGAATCTGAAATTGATACAATATCATATGTTCTTGGAAAATTAACAAAAAAAGAGCAAGAACAGATTAATAATGATATGAATAAATATTTTGGGATTATTGATACATTTATTAATTCAGGATTAGATGGAGTAATAAGGATGCAAAATGGATAAGATTTTTGAGTTTCTAAATTACGATTCAAATATTTCAATATCCGGCTTAACTAACGAGTTAAGCGTTTTTTGCGTTTTAAATAAATACAAAAATGTTGATGGAAATATCCTTGTTGTAACAAATACAATTTATGAAGCTAATAATATTTATAAGGCGTTATTAAATTATACAAATAACGTTGCAATCTTTCCAATGGACGATTTTATTACTTCAGTTGCAATTGCTATATCGCCTGAATTTAAAGCAGCACGTTTGGATGTTTTAAATAGTAATTATAAACACCATATAATTGTTACAAATTTAATGGGTTATTTAAGATATCTACCATCTGTGGATAGTTATAATAAAAGTATAATTGATCTTGAGAAGGGAAAAAACTATAAAAGAGATGATCTTATTAACAATCTTATTAATCTGGGTTATAGAAGAGATTCTCTAGTTACATCTACAGGAGAGTTTGCTGTAAGAGGATATATTTTAGATATATTTGTTATGGGAAGTGATAATCCTGTTAGAATTGAGTTCTTTGATGATGAAGTTGAAAGTATTAAAGAATTTGATTACGATACGCAATTAACTACTAAAAAAATTGATAACATTAAAATTACACCATTTACTGAAAAAAAATCAGATAATAATAGTTCAATCTATGATTATATTTCACCTGACTGGGTTTATTTTATTGATAGACCACAGATTGAGGCAGCTTATAAAAAACTCGAGTCTGATATTACTGAATATTTTGAAAGAAAAGAAGAATCCTATATTAAATTAATGTATTCTTTTAATGATATTAAGGTAGAACAATACAATAATTTAAATAAATTTAATTATTCAACCGATGATATTGATTTAAATTCTAAAGAAATAACAAATTATCATGGAAATTTTGAAAATTTTAAAGATGATGTTGATAAGTATTTACTTACTAACAAAAAAATTTATTTTTGTACAAAAAATAACGAATTAAAGGAAAAAATTGAAGATATTTTCGAAAATAAAGTAAAAGTGTTACCACTTGAAATTAATAATGGGTTTATTGTTAATGATATATGTGTTTTTTCCACTAACGATATTGAAGGTACTAAAGATAATAAAATTAAATTTAAAAATACTTATCATTTTGGTAAAAAGATTAAATCTTCTGATCAACTCGAAAAAGGAGATTATGTAGTTCATGTAAGTTATGGAATATGTAGGTATGTTGGAATGATAACTCTTACTAAAAATGGAGTTGCAAAAGACTATATACAACTTGACTTCGCTGGTAATGACAAAATTTATGTACCTGTTGAGAAGATTAACAACCTATATAAATATGGTGATGCAGATGGTACTGTTCCAAAACTTAATCATTTAAACTCATCTCAATGGGCTAAAACAAAAGCTGCAATAAGAAAAAAAATAAATGATATATCTGAAAAATTAATAAAACTATATAGAGAAAGAGCTCAATCTAAATCTGATGCGTATAAGGATGTGGCTGAAGAAGAAATATTCGCTTCTGAGTTTTCATATGTTTTAACAAAAGATCAAATTAAAGCAATAAATGAGATTAATAGCGATTTAAAAAATACAAAACCTATGGATAGACTTTTATGTGGAGATGTAGGTTTTGGTAAAACAGAAGTTGCATTTAGAGCAATGTTTAAAACTGTATACAATAATCATCAAGTTATGTATTTATGCCCAACAACAATACTTTCTCATCAACAATACATAAGTGCTGTTGAAAGATTTAAAAACTATCCGGTTGAAATTGCATTAGTTAATAGATTTACTACATTAAAGGAGTACAAAAAAATTGTTGAAGGTTTGAAATCTGGAAGAATAGACATGGTTTTTGGTACTCATAGGTTACTTAATGATGAAATAGAATTTAAAAATCTAGGATTATTAGTAATAGATGAGGAACAAAGATTTGGAGTAACACATAAAGAAAAAATAAAGGAAGTAAAACATAATATTAATGTTCTTACTTTATCTGCTACTCCAATTCCAAGAACTATGAAAATGGCTTTATCAGGGGTAAGAGATATGTCTATTATTGATACCGCTCCAGTTGATAGATATCCAATTCAAACTTACGTTATTGAGGATAATGATCTACTTGTAAAAGATGCAATATATAAGGAATTATCTAGAGGAGGACAAGTATTTATTCTATATAATTCAGTGGAAAATATTATGAATAAAGCAAATTTTATAAAGAAACTTGTACCTGATGCTAGAATATGTATTGCTCATGGTCAGATGAATAAAACTGAACTTGAAGAAATTATGGCAGATTTTATTGAATACAAGTATGATATTTTAATATGTACAACTATCATTGAAACAGGTATTGATATACCAAATGCAAATACATTAATTGTATATGATTCAGATAAATTTGGTTTAAGTCAGCTATATCAGTTAAGAGGTAGAGTTGGTAGAAGTAATAAAATAGCCTATACTTATTTGTTATACAGGCCTGGTAAGATACTTTCTGAAAGTGCTTCTAAAAGATTGGAAGCTATAAAAGAATACACTGAACTTGGTAGTGGATATAGAGTAGCTATGAAAGATTTATCTATAAGAGGAGCAGGAGATATCATAGGATCTGAGCAAGCTGGATTTATAGATTCTGTTGGCATTAGTTTATATACAAAATTAATATCTGAGAGTTTAACCGAAAGTAAAAATGATTTATTGGAAGATGATAATGAATCACAAAGTTTACTTAATGTTGAAACTCATATTAGTGATGAATATGTTTCTGATGAAGATATTAAAATTGAAATACATCAACTTATTAATAGTGTAGTTTCTAGTGAAACATTTAGTAAAGTAAAAGAAGAACTAGAAAATAGATTTGGTAAATTACCTGAAAATCTAGAAATTTATATGTATGAGGAATGGTTCGATAGTATGGCTAAATCCTGCGGAATAAATAAAGTTGTTCAATCCGATAGATTAGTAGAGATAACTCTTCCAAAAAATATTTCAAAAGAAATAAAAGGAGATACACTTTTTATAGAAGCTATGAGTATCTCACCGAACTTTAAGTTTAAATATGCTAACGAATGTATATCAATCATGTTCTTTATTAAAAAGGGAGATAAACATTTCTTATACTATTTAGTTCCACTTCTTGAAAAAATAATATAAAAAAAGATTTATTGATTATTTTCAATAAATCTTTTTTTACATTCGTCTATAAGTTTTTTTGTTTCTTCAACGCCATATATATTTCCAACTTGAACTTTAATACCTTGAAGATGTTTATAAGTTTTAAAGAACTCTTTAATTTCATCAATTGTGTGTTCTGGTAAATCTTCAAGTGTTTGAATATGATCAAATCTTGGATCCGTAGAATTAACTGTAATTACTTTTTCATCAGTATCTCCATTATCTATAAGTTCAAGATATCCAAGAACTCTGCCTTTAATTATACATCCCGGAAATGTTGGGAATGTACTTAGAACTAGTATATCAAGTGGGTCTCCATCACCAGATAAAGTATTTTCAATAAATCCATATTCAGATGGATAACTAACACTTGAGAATAATACTCTATCAAGCTTTATTTTTCTTGTTTTTGGATCTACCTCATATTTGTTTTGAGTTCCCATTGGAATTTCTATTGTTGCTTCAACTATCATAACAATCCTCTTTTCATTTAAAAAATTATCATTATTTGTATTTATCTGTCAATTATCAGTATAAAAACTTTACACATATTTAAAATATATATAGGAGTGATTTAAATTTGAATAGTAGTGGTATTTCAAGAAGAATAGATGAGTTAGGTAGAATAGTTATTCCGATAGAAATAAGAAGAATATTAAATATTAAAGAAGGAGATAATCTTGAGTTTCAAGTAATAAATAAATGTATTAATTTAAAAAAGATTAACATAGTTGATAGTAGTTTTGATGTGTTGAAGTTATTATCTTTATCTTTAAACTCTGTTATAGATGGAAATTACTTTATTACAAATAGAGAAAAAATTATCATATCAAGTAATAATGATTATTTAGAAAAAGAATTACCTAAAGAACTAACTAATCTTCTTAATAAGCATGAAGAGTCGGTTATTCGAGGTAGTTGCTTTAATATAGATTCAAGTTTATATGTTTATCCATATTATATAGAAAATAATATATCAGGTTTATTAGTGATTTATGACATAGATGATATAAACAAGTATAAAATATTATTAAAGTTTATATGTTCATATATTCATGATAAGATTACTTTATCTTGAAAATAGATATTTTATGTGCTAAAATCAGGTTAATTTAAGCAATGAAGGAAAGAGAGAAACATAGTTTCTAAATAATAAGAGAGTGATGTTCGGTGAAAATTCACATTTAGAAAGTTTCGAAAATGGCTCTGGAGCTTAATCGTTAATTCGCGTTAAGAATTTAAGTGTATGAATTAGATTCATAAATTAAGGTGGTACCGCGGAAACATATGTTTTCGTCCTTTAGTTTATGAGTTTTTTTATTTTTAGGAGGGAAAATTTATGGAAAAGAAAAAGTTTTATATAACAACACCAATTTACTATCCAAGTGGTAATTTTCATATTGGTCATTGTTATACTACAATTATTTCTGATGCAATAGCTAGATTTAAAAGACTTGAAGGTTGTGATGTTTTTTATCTAACTGGAACTGATGAACATGGACAAAAAATCCAAAAGAAAGCAGAAGAAGCTGGAGTATCACCAAAGGAATATGTAGATAAAATTGTTGCAAATGCTATTGATTTATGGAAAAGTCTTGGAATTACATATGATAAGTTTATTAGAACTACTGATGAAGAACATGTAGAATGCGTTCAAAAAATATTTAAACAATTATATGACCAAGGAGATATTTATAAAGGATCATATAAGGGGTTGTATTGTACACCATGTGAATCTTTTTGGACTGAAACTCAATTAGTTGATGGAAAATGTCCAGACTGTGGAAGAGAAGTGTCTGAAGTATCTGAAGAAGCGTACTTTTTAAGACTTTCTAAATACGCTGATAGATTAATTAAGTATTATGATGAACATCCTGAATTCATTGAACCTATATCAAGAAAAAATGAAATGATTAATAATTTCATTAAACCTGGACTTGAAGATTTGTGTGTTTCTAGAACAAGTTTTGATTGGGGCATTCCTGTTACATTTGATAAAAAACATGTTGTTTATGTATGGCTTGATGCATTATCAAACTATATATCTGCTCTTGGATACAAATCTGATGATGAAACATTATTTAATAAATACTGGCCTGCTGATGTACATATAGTTGGAAAAGAAATAGTTAGATTCCATGTAATTATTTGGCCTATTGTTTTGATGGCTTTAGGTCTTGAATTGCCTAAAAAGGTGTTTGGTCATGGATGGCTTGTTATTAATGGTGGCAAAATATCTAAGAGTTTAGGTAATTATAAAGATCCAAGAGAATATATTGATTCATATGGAGTTGATGCTGTTAGATATTATGCTTTAAGAGAAGTTCCATTCGGAAGTGACGGAGTATTTAGTGAAGAAGCATTAATAAATAGAACTAATGCTGACTTAGTAAATATTTTAGGTAATTTAGTTAATAGAACAATAAGTATGGATAAAAAGTATTTTGATGGAATTGTAAATAACCCTAAAGTAAATGAAGAAATCGATAATGATTTAATTAAATCTTGTGAAGATTTGTTTACTATAGTTCCACAAAAAGTTGATGAGTTAAAAGTAGGTGAAGCTCTTCAAGCTATATTTGATGTTTTAAGAAAAGCTAATAAATATATAGATGATACTACTCCTTGGATTCTTGCAAAAGATGAAACTCAAAAAGATAGATTACAAACAGTTTTATATAATTTATTAGAAAGTATAAGAATTTGTACTATTTATCTTCAAGCTTTTATCCCAACAACTGCTGAGAAGATATTTAAACAATTAAATACAAATAAAA
>CADACC010000025.1 GCA_902786275.1 uncultured Erysipelotrichaceae bacterium
ATTAAATGGAGGATCTGTAAGTGGAACAAATCCTACATCTTATACTATTGAAGATGAATTTACTTTAATTAATCCAACTAAAGAAGGTTATACATTTATTGGATGGAGTACTGACTCATCTGATGATTTAGTTACAGATGTTAATGTAAGTAATCAATATGGAGAAATTACTTATATAGCAAACTTTACACCTAATACAAATACTCCATATACTATTGTTCATAAATATAAAAACCTAACTGGTTCTCAAGAAGAATATACTGTTGTAAGTGTTCCTGGAACAGGTACAACTGATACAACTATTCCTGCTCCAATTAGACATCAAGATGGATTCGTTGATCCAACTGAAGGTACTGTTACTATTTTAGGTAACGGTGAAGGAACTAAGGAATACGTTTATAATAGAGAAGAATATACTTTAAATGTAACTGATAGAACAAATCTTGATAGTGAATCAACTTCAAATGGAAATTACGAATTTGAAACATTAATTACATTAACTGCTAAAGATGTTGAAGGACATGTATTTAATGGATGGAAAGTTGGTTCATCTGAGGGTTATGTTTCAACTGATAAAACATATTCATTTAATATATCTGGTAATGTAAGTATTACTCCTGTTTATACTATTAATACTTATGATGTTTCATTTAATCCAAATAATGGAGTTGACCCAATTACTTATGCAACAATTAATCATGGATCTTTAGTTACTAAACCAAGTGATCCAGTAAAAGATTATTATACTTTTGATTATTGGACACTTAATAATGTTGAGTATGACTTTACTACACCTGTTACAAGTGCAATTGATTTAGTTGCTGATTTAGATGGTGGTTCTTTAGAAGAAGGACAAATAAATCCAACAAGTTATACTATTGAAAGTAATATAACTTTATATAATCCAGCTAAAGAAGGTTATACATTTACAGGATGGACTAAAGATGATGATGAAACTTTAATTCCATCTGTTAATATTCAAAATCAACATGGTAATGTTACTTATACTGCTCATTATACTAAAGATGAAGAACCTGGACCTATTTGTAAAAAGGCTACAACTATTCATACTGAAACATGTAATGCTGCTAATAATACTGGTTGTAGAGGTAATAATAAATATGCAGCTGGTGATACCATTTACTATGGTAATGTAATTCAATCTGATACACTTCAACCAGGTGATGCACTTGATTGTAATGTTGATGGAACAGGTTACAATCAAAGATTCTATTATGTAACAAATAATAGCGATAATGCAGTATTAATATCTAATACAAACTTTAATGGTGAAGATGAACAAAATAATATAGATATTTACTTTAATTATGCTACATCTTTAAATAATCTTCCAACAACTACTCAATGGTCAAATTTACCTGTTAAATTTGAAGTTCAATCAGGAGATTTTAGACCTGCTAGATTTATAAAACTTGAAGAATTACAAAGTCTAGTTGGTGATGATGATATTACTGAAAATGGATCATTAGATGATTTTGAATTCTTATTTGAAAATAGTAAATATTCAGGTGTTGGTATAAGAAGTACTGTTTGGGTACAAGAGACATCTGATGGAAAACGTTATAGATATCGTAATGATAATAGAAATGTTGTTGCTGTTGATGCAGGTAAAGAAAACACAAGTAATAACTGTAATAGACCTGTTATCGAAGTTCCACTAGATCAAATTGAAGATAGCTATATTGTAAAATTTGATGCTAATGGTGGAGTTAATAATTCATTTGAGTATTTAAGTGTAGTTAAGGGATCCAAACTTAATACATTACCTACTGTTACACATAATGATTATTCATTTGGTGGTTGGTATCGTTCTCTTACTTTTACTAATCAAGTTGATGAAAATACGATTCCAGACGGTTATGATACTTATTATGCTAGATGGATAATTCCAGCATCCGATGCAATATTAACTACGGATGATATTAGCGTTCAAGTTAGTGAATCTCATGTAATTAGTATTGAAAATGCATCTTTACTCGAACCTATTACTTTCACATCGAATGATGAGTCAATTGCAACTGTTGATCAAAGTGGTAGAGTAGTTGGTGTTTCTGATGGTACAACAACTATTGTTATAACTGGAAATTTATCTCATACTACAAAAGATGTAACTGTTACTGTTGCCCCTTATGAAGATTATTATTCAGTAACACTTGATTACCAAGATGGTAGAGATAATGGAGAACTTTTAGTTAATAAAGCATCTTCTGTTACTGGTTTACCAAACCCAACAAGAACTGACTATACATTTAAAGGTTGGTTTAAATCAACTAATTGGTTAGAACAAGTTGTTGATGGAGATGTAATTGATGATGATTTAACTTTATATGCTAGATGGATGCCTAATAATGCAGTTACAGAAATGAATAAAGAATATTATACTGATCTTACAGCTGCATTTACTCAAGCTCCTGATAATGTTAAAACCACAATAGTATTACTTAAAGATGTAACTGGAACTGATGCAATTATTGATATTTCTGGTGATTCTTATAAGAACAAAAATATTGTATTTGATCTAGATGGCCATACAATTAGTTTAACTAATACAGGTTCAGTTAACTTAATTAAAACTGTTGCAACTATTGAAGTAAAAAATGGTACATTAACATCTAAAGCTGATTCTGGTGTTGTTGAAATTGATACTAATGGTAAGTTTATAATGAATAGTGGTACTATTCAATCAACTAACAGTAGAAAACAAGCTGTTTATAATAATGGAGGAACTGTTGAAATTGGTGGAACTGCAAGATTTATATCAAAAGCTAATGGTACATATAATGGACTAGAAAGAGCAACTGTTACAAATGTTAAAGGAACAACAAGTATAACTGGTGGTACTATCATAAATACTTCTGGTTCAGCAGTTTCTCTTGGATCTGGAACTTTAACAATCGGTGAAAAAGACGGAACGGTTATTACTGATGCTCCAGTTATAATTGGTAAAACTTACGGCGTTGTGTCTGCAACTAATGATTTTTCATTCTATGATGGAGTTATTAAGGGTGTAACTGATTATATTAAGGATAGAACAAAACTTCCTGATACTAACATTGAAACAGGATACGAAAAAAATGAATCTCAAGAAGTAATTGATACTCTTAATTATAAAGTTTTAACTTTAGTAGCTAAGGCTATTGTAGGAGAGTTTACGATAACTCTTCATCCTAATGGAGGGGAGCTTGCTACTACTAGTATAACTGTTAATAATGGTGATACTATAGATGAGCTTCCAACTCCAGTAAAGGGTGTATATAAATTTGATGGATGGTTCTATGATTCAGAACTTACTAATCCAGTAGATTTGAGTGTAGCGCCTACTAGTAATGATGATTACTATGCTAAATGGAGTAATCCAGAATCTGGAGTACTTACAACATTTAGAACTACAAATGATGCTATGAAAGAATACTATAGCAAAATAGATGTATGGAAAGATGATTCATCTAACTTTCCTACATGGGGTCAAGATCAAACAACTAGTCCAACTGCAATGAGAACTAATTTTGATTCTAATAATTGTATGTGTGCTGATGGTCAGTGTTCAACATCTGGTACAGTTCACTGTGATAAACCTAATGGTTATGACACAAAACTAGGTGAGCCAGTTAACGTATATTTATATGATAATAATACTAAAGGAGATTTAGTAACATATTCTAAATCAAGTAATGGTGTTATTTATAACTTAATTCCTGATAAAGTTTATTACTGGGAAAAAGCTAGTGATACATCTGTTAATGGTTTAATTAAATTTGTTAGTGAAAGACGTGTACTTGATGCTGGAGATGTACTTAATGTTCGTGATTTAGGTGGTCTTCCAGTTGATGTTGATGGAAATGGTTCTGTTGATGGACATTTAGCTTATGGTAGATTATTTAGAGGTATTAAACTTAACTCTGCATCAAGTGTTACTGAATTAAATAATTTAGGTATAACTCATGAACTTGATTTAAGAGAAGATAATAGTGATGCCAATAGGCTATCAAATTATAATAGAATTCAAATTCAAAACTATTATGTTATGCCTAATTCTGCTAATGCTAATGAAAATACATATTATGCATGGACAAGATCTGCTGTTAAATATGTAATGGAACAAATAGCTTATAACGATGATGTTAATATTTATTTCCACTGTAGAATAGGAACAGATAGAACTGGTACTCTTGCTTATATACTTGAAGGTTTATTAGGAGTTCCTGAAGAAGATCGTATTCAAGATTATGAACTTTCATTCTTCTATGGACTTGTTAATATTCATAGATACCATGATGAAAAACCTACATCTACTGCAGAACTTAAAAATCATAGATTTGTTTATTTCCATGATGCCATTCCAACAAATGATAAAATTAAAGAATGGTATATGGCTGGTAGTGAAAACACTGCTGAAGATGAACAATTAATTCAAGATTTTAGAAATGCTATGATAGAATAATAAAAACATCTAAGAAATATCTTAGATGTTTTTTTATTATAAAAAAAAGAGGAGCTGCCCCCTGAGACAGCTCCAAAGAATAAAAAGGGGTTGACTAGTGTGATACTAGTACCAATTCGCCTTTAAGTGAATTGGTGATACCTATCCTAATCGAAAAGTATGTATTTGTCAACATTTTTTTATAATTTTTTTAATTATTTTTTAATTTCATCTATTATTTCTTTGAATTCACTAAAATTGTTAGCTATTTTAAAGAAATAATATATTGATTTATCTGCAAATTTTCTATCAATTAAATCATTAATTAGTTCAATCATTTTATCAAAATGATGACTTTCATTATATACAATTAATTTTACATCAGCATCATTACTTCTTATTTCTTCTAGATATGAAAAGAACTCTGAAATAGATCCAATACCACCTGGTAACATTACTATAACTTTAGATTCATAAAAAAGATTTTTCTTTAAATCAAAAGTTGTATCAAATACTTCATGAGATGCTTTTGGAATATCTTTTAAGTCATCTAGATATTTAGGAGTTTTATAAGCTTTCATGTTTCTATTATTTTTTGAAAATTCATCATAGCATATTCCCATAATAGAATATCCAACGCCACCCCAGTTAAGATCAAAATCGTTTTCTGCTAAATACTTAATTGCTTCTTTAGATGATTCTATATATTTGTTATCAATATCTGTTGCTTGAGATGTACATATTGCAACTTTCATTTATATCACTTCCTATAATAATTATAGCATATATATAAAAAAATAAGCTAACCATATGGTTAGCTTATTATATAAATGGATTATAATTACTTTTTCTAGTTCTTTCTGGAGGTAACTGTTTATTACGATCTATTATAAAGTGCTCATCTTCATTAATGAATTCATATAGATATGGAACTTGTGCTCTTGGATCATATAAAACTTCTTCGACAACAAATCTTAAATCTGATAGAGTTTGTATTTTATCTGATAGAGTATCATAATCTTCCATGTTACTTATTAGTTTACAATATATTGTTGCAAGAAATGCAAGTAACATAGCTTGTCTATCAAAGTTTTCATCTATGTATGCTGCACATCTCATTCTTTTATAATATAATGATGTTAGTATTGATGCATACTCACTTTTATATCCTTGATATTGGCAATTGTCTATATCACATATACTTATATCACCAGTATCTCTATTTATAAGTACGTTATTGAACGAAACGTCACATAGTAACATTCCATTTTCATGTGCTTCTTCTAATATATGAGAAGCCTTTGCAGTTGCTACTAATATGTCATGTACATCAACTAATTGAGTACTGCCAAAATGATCTGTTAAATCTGTAGAATTAGGTACATAGTCCATAGAGTAACCTGCCATTTTATTGTCTTTTATAACTAAATCTTTTGGAAGTATGATGCCGTTAATTTTTAATCCTTCCATAGCTTTAATTTTCTTTTCAAGTGTATATATTCCTGAAATAGCTTTAGGATTAAAGATTTTGTAGCATGTATCTCCATCAACATAAACCTTACTATTTGATCCTTGTGTTTCATTTAGTTTCATGTTTTTTAAATCTAAATCCTTATAATTTATTGATTGCATAGTCATGTAACCCCTTTAAAAAATGTATTGGTATTATATAACATGTTAAAAAAAATGTAAATATAAATTAATATATAAAAAAATGAACCTTATTTAAGGTTCATTTTTAATTATTAATTAATCATTCATTAAGATTATCATATCAGCAAGGGTACCTTTAAAGAATCTTCCTGGTTGATTATTACTTCCAAAATATCCACCAAATGCTACATTAGTTGCAAATGGTTGATTTAAATTCCAACTAGATTGATTAAATAAAGTTAATTCTCCACTTGTAAATCCTTCATATGAATACTCCATTGTTATAGTTCCACCTTTTCTTCTATAAATGAAGTTAATTGGAGCCTTATTTGTCGGAATACCACTACTAGGAACAGATACAGTATTTCCACCCCATCTATATGTAGGATTCATTGTATTAATAGTACTATTGAAACGGATATTGACACCAGGATATTTATTATTAGATTCATCTTTAACATTAAAGAATGTTGGTTGAGTTGGTGTTACACTTAATTGATCACTATCAACTGACTTAAATGTGAATCTAATTTCAAAATCCTTACCAATATTAGTAGTATTAAATACATTTACTCCAGTATTAATAAATGTATTAGCAGTACCATCAAATACAGCATCTCCAGGATGAGAGTATTGTATTTTCATCCATTCAGCATAAAGAGTTACAACATCACCATTATTAACACTAAGGTTTCTTACTTCTTGTTCATTATCATAATGTGTTCCAGTTCCGTCAGGAGCTGTGTTCCATCCTCTAAATTCATAATTAGTTCTAGTAAATGAATTTGTTAATAATGCTTTAGGATCTTCATTAATCGTAAACTCTTGATCTTCCATTGAACCTGTTCCGCCATTTGCATCAAAGTGTACAAAGTAGTCTCCTGCATTAGTCCAAATAGCATATAATGTTATAACATCACCATTATTACCTAAATCAGAAGTTATATTGTAATTATCTTCATAACTTGTACCACTACCATCAGGTGCAGTGTTCCATAAACCAAATACACTATCTTCCTTAAAGAATTCATTAGCTCTAATAGCAGTTTGTTTACCAAGTTTAATTACTTGATCTATCATCATACCAGATCCACCATTTGGATCAAAATGAAGTGTATATGATTGTGGATCAATTAATTCAACACTCATATCAGATATTTTTCCTTTAAAGTAACGGTATCTATTTCCTTGAGCATTAATTCCTGCACAGAATGATGCATTATTATTAAAATAGGTATTAAAATTTGAGAAGTTATTAATTTGGATATCAGATCCACCATTATAACTATAGTAAACTATTCCATTGATTTTCTTTATTACTACACTTTGACCAGTAACATATCCAGTGTTACTATTTTTTACCTTTTTACCAGCAGTATTAATATTCATTGTATAAGTTTGTTTATTATCGGTAAAAAATTGAACACCAGGATAAGGCTCACCAGCTTCACTCATATCAACAAATATGCTACCTCTATCATTAGGAGAAGAATATCCATTGTTTTCATCAACAGTAAATCTAACTATAAAATCTTTATCGCCGTTTAACTCACTAAACATTTGAATACCAGTATCCAAATAATTGGTTCCATCACAAGTTAAAGTTTCTTCTTGAGCAAAATATACCTTATTCCATTTTGCATATAAATGAGTATCTTCAGTAGGAATAAAGTTTTCATTTACTTGATTTACAAATGTAGGTTCTTTATACCATCCTTCAAATTTATATGCATAAGTACAGCCTCTAGTTTGATAATCACCTGTACTACTAGCACAATCATCATAAGTTACAGTTGGTAAAGTACCTAAACTTTGATTTCTAACAACATTATTAATTATTAAATCATCACCATTATTAGGATGATATGTAACTGTATATGCTTGAGCATATACAGGTTCGATTGTAACATCTTCTGTCATTGTAAATGTGTAATCACGATCAGTAACATTATTAGACCACTTAACAAAAGGATTACCACTACCATCTTCTGTAGCTGCTAATAAATGTATTTCTTGACCGTAATAATATGTTCCACTTGGTGTAGTAGTTGTTACATAAGTGCTATTATTAATCGTTAAATCATATTGATTTCTAGTATATCTATAAGTAATAACTGTATTATCATAAGTATCAAGTGTAGTCACCTGAACTAGTGGTGAAGTAAAACCTTCTAATTCAAGAACTGGTGGCATAACAGTTGTTCCAATTGGTATATTTGTATAGTCAGTTCTTGAATATTCACTATAAGTAGTTCCATTTAAATCCATAGTTTCATGAACAACTGTATAAGTTGTATTATGTAAAATTGTTAATTTATTAACATTAGATTGGGTTATTTTTGTAAAAATACCATAAATTCCAGTAACAAAAAAAAGTGATGAAACAATTATGATCAATAAAACTGATAATGGTTTTATTTTTTTCATATTTCATCACCCTTTCTTATTAATTATTAAGTAGTTTTAATGTTTTTTTCTTTCTTTTTATCATCACCAAAGAGAAATCCAGCTACCAATAATATTACAATAAGAGCAATAGCTATTATTCTTCCCACAGTAGTTTGAAATGCTTTTATAACATAACCTGCCTTAGGAATCCAAAATAAATTTTTTCCAACGAAATTAGCTTTATTTACAATATTACTATCTTCTTCTTTATTATTATCTCCTTTAGTTACAATTCCAGAAGCATCAACCTTAACAGCTCTATGTGTAACTAAAGTTCCATCATTCATTTTAAAAGCAATAACATCATTCTCTTTAACACTTTCAAATTTTGCATGTTTATTAATAAAACATACACTTCCTGTTTTAATTTTAGGTTCCATAGAACCAGATAATACAACATATGGCACAATTCCAGCTATATATAGTATTAAAAACAAACCTCCAACAGCAATGATTATCGTTGTTAAAATATTAATTATCTTTTTTACTATCTTCATAAACTATATTAATCGAAGTTAGCCCAAACATCAGCAGGAGTAGTACTTGATAAACCTGTAGTTTGGATACCATAACCTGTAATAACTACTTGCTTTTGATCAGTTAAACCTTCGTTTCCTTTTAATGTACTACGTAATGAAATAGTGCTGAATAAAGGGTTTGTAGTAGAAGTTGGAGTTGATGAATCAGCAGCCTTATCTAATTGTGTTAATGCTCCGTTTGAACCATAGTAATATACATGAGTAGCATTTCCACCACTAGTACATGCAACTGCAGCTGATGATAATTCAGTCCATCCTGCATTAACTGTGTATGTAAAAATTTCTTCTGAAGTAGTTGCTGGTGCAACTATTGTAGTACAAGGAACTACAACCTTAATAAATACGTAAGCTGGATTCTTTGTAGAAACATTATTAATTAATGGATCTTTTGTAACACTCTCTCCAGGCATCATATCTTCAGCAGCATCAGGAATATCATTATTATTAGTATCAGCTAATGCATCCCATCCGTCTTCTGTTAATGTAATATCAACATTACCAATTGTAAATGTATTAGTTTTTTGTTCTGAATCAGTGAAGTATGCAACGGCACCTCCAACAGCTAAAACTAATAATAATACAACAGCAGCTATTATTGTTCTATTTTTTTTCATAAATTATTCTCCTTTTTTTTGATTTTCTTTTTTCCACAAAAGCATATCAATTATTAATCCAATTGTAGAAAGTATGAATACTATAATATATAAGTTAACATTTATATCTCCTGTTTTAGGATTTATTATGTCACTATCTGAATCTTCAGACAGATTTTTATATGAAAACTTCCACTTTATTTTAGTATACAATTTACTTAAATTATTTTCTGTATTTTTTGGTAGAGAAACTTCTATTTTAAAATTTTCTCCTTGACCAGAATTGTATTTTCCTAAAACATACTTAGCTTCATTTCCAAGATTACTATTTACTATTACTTCACCGTCTTGCTTAGTTACTATCAATTTCAATTTTTTTAGTAGAACTAAATCTTCATTAGTTAAATGATCATAGTCAATAGTAAAGTAATACTCATTTTCTGATTTACTTTTATTTAAGATTGAAATATTTCCAGTAATTTTATCACCAGGAAGAATATTTCCAAGTTTAGCAAAAAATTTATTATCTAACGTTACATGATTATTAGTAGCATTCTCATAAATTATAGAAGACTCACCATCATAATCTATATCATACGTTCTATTTATGGCTTTATTAATATTTATATCGTCCCAATTACCATCAAAGTTTTTTGCTTGAACAGCTTCAACAACGATATTTAAAACTACTTTTTTATTATTATAATCTGATGATAAATTAGGGATTTTAACTTTGTTAAACAAATCAATACTACCTTTTTTAGAAAAAACAGAATCATAATAATAGTAATTTCCTTTTTTAATCCACGAAGAATAATTACCATCAATATAATCAATTTCAGGAAAAGATTCTCCATCGATAATATACTCTATTTTTGCTCTTAAATAGCAATCCATACCAAGATTATTTATTTTAGGAATTAACGAGATTTTTTCGCCAGGCATAACACGTGCTCCATCTCTATCAAATGGTTGACTTTCGTCATTATACTCTTTGATTTCAATATCAACAGCGCCAGTAGATATACCACTTTCAATAACAATTAATTCATTATTAAGTGCAAATGCACCAGAAATAAGCATTATCGAAGCTAAAAGTATTCCTAGAAGAAATAATCTCTTCTTTCTAACACAATATAATGTCACCTCCACATAATAGTTACATTAATAGTACCCTACTATCAATACAATTATATCATAGTATGTCGAAATTCCATAGTTAAAAATATTTTTTTATCAAAAATATTAAAAATACAAATGATTGTGTTAATAAAAACAAATCTACACAAAAAAGACTACCCAAAGGGTAGTCATTCAGGGGGTTTTGGTTTGACCTAAATATAAAAATCATATATAGGTCTAGCATGATAGTATCATGCTATACTAAGTGTATAATTTTTTGACTCTTTTGTCAATTTATTAATCGAATATTTTTAATAATTATTTAGTAAAATATAAATATATATTTCTTGACAAAAAATATATGGCAAGTATAATATTTACTTACTTAAAAGAGAGGTATTTTTTAATGGATAATGATTATTTTAATTATGATGAATTTTTAAATACTGATGAACTTTTAGTAAAAATAGATAGTGAAATCTATAATCTAGAACATGACTTAAAAAAGAGTAAAGCTAAAAATAAAAAAATAAGATTTTTAAGAAATTTAAAGAAATCTTTTATAGATGTAAGATTAATACTCCCATATGTTGTTACTGGAGCGTTGTCATTTACTTCATTTTCATTTTTTGGACATACTCCATTTTGTTCAGACAATGTTAAAGGAAGTTTATATATAAAAAGAGAAACTGATACACTTGGTAATGTTAGATGTGAAGAACAATATGAAAAGTTTGATAACTCTAAACCTACAATTACATACTTTAGTAGTTGGAATTTAAATAATGAAGGATACTATGAAAGAATTGTTAGAATATATAATATATCAAGTGTTGGTGCTGATACTATTGATAAAATGTTATCAAATGATATTAAAGGGTTAGATGAAGCATTTGGTAAACCTATTTCTACTAGAGTTGAAAAGAGAAACACTTTATCAAAAGAGGAATTTAATTCAAGTCCTTATTTACTTAGTACCATGTTTAGCATAGATGAACAAAGATACATTTTAAAAAAAGAACCTTTTGATAGAAATTTATCTGATACTGTAACATGGGCTGCAGTAACTATTCTTCTTGAAATGATTCCTCTATGGTATAGATATTATTATTCTAGATTTAACTATAATGAATCTATTAGATATACAATAAAACAATATGAGTGTATTGATATAGAATCAATGAAGAAAAGACTTGAAGATTTAAAAAAAGAGAAGCAAAGACTTAGAAGTTAATGTATAATAAGGTTAGGTGGTTTATATGGGTATTTATAATAAAAAGGAATATACATTTGATGAGTTATATACAAAGATATTAAAAGATATGAAAGAATTAATAGATAAACTTACTAGTATGGAGAGAACTCCTATGGTAGTTAATGATTTAAACAATTTATTAGTTATATCAGCATATTTTACATCTAAGTTTAATGCGAGACCAGATAATGGTGATTTGTTTAATGACTTAAGTTTTGGTGATTTAAAACATGTCGCTGCTAGAGTTGAAGGTATGTATGATAATTATGGATTTACACTACCCGGTGATGATCCTGTTAGATAAAAACACATAAAATATTATGTGTTTTTTTAGTGTAAATATGATTCTTATTTAATATTTTATTTATATATATATGTTATACTTTTTATAGATAATAGA
>CADACC010000026.1 GCA_902786275.1 uncultured Erysipelotrichaceae bacterium
ATAAAAATCCAGCTAGCACTGAATATACCGATCCTATATGTAGTACAGTAAATGATGCATATAATGATTTAACATTAAAAATAAATGGTAAAATTGAATCGTATTATCAATCTACCGATCCATCTACTAATTGGTCTACAGCTGTTGAGAGAGAAACTCATATTGGAGATATTTGGTATGATACAACTAATCAAAAAACATTTGTTTATTACAAAGATTCTTCTACAAGTCCAGTGACTTATAAATGGCAATGGCAAAATGTACCAATAGAACTTATTGATAGTGTAAATGGTAAAGCTACAATATATTCTGGAGTTATACCTACTAATTATAAAGCTGGAGACTATTGGATTATTCCAACTAATTGTTTTAATAATACATATAGTATTCCTGGAGTTAGTTCTCAAACCGGTAATTATGCTGTAGGTATGAATCTTAAATTTGGAAGATATACTCTTGTAGTAGACACTGTTAATTCAAACAATAAAATAACATCATATCATGTTGATGTTCCAGCACATAGTAATTATAGTTTAGCAGATACTATAACTAATGAAGGTTTAACTTTGACTATTAGTTCTGTATCTAATTTTACATTACCTAATAATTGTTATGGTGGTTCAATTTGTATTGCTACATCTAATGGAACGTCTTATAGTGCTAGTCATTGGGTACCAAGAAATGATTATGTACCTTCAGATTTAGCTGGTAGATATTCATTTGCTGAAGATGTTAATAATTATATTAATGAATTAAATAGTACTATTGAAGGTAATTATAGTACTTTAGATGGTAAAATAAATGGTAATTATAGTATTCTCGATGGTAAAATAGACGGTAATTATAGTACTTTGGATGGTAAAATAAATACTAATTATGATACATTTGATAAGCAAATAAATGGACCACAAGGAGTAAACAAAAAGATAGACAACGTTGATACAAAATATAATGATTTAATAAGTGGAGTACAAGCTGATATACAAAAATTACAAGATAGATTAGTAGCAAATATTCGTGGTACTGGTGGTAATAATTTACTTCAAAATAGTGTCGGTTTTAGACAAAAATTATATTGGACTGAAGTTACGGTTAATAATGTAGTAAATATTGAACAAACATATAAAACATATCCAGCACAGATGGTGACAATATTTTTTAGATATAAAACTACTAATACTAATAATGTAAAAGTTATTCTTGGTAAATATACTGGCACTACATTTTCTCAAATTTCAGATTTATTGAATACATCTGAGCATGATGAAAATTGGAAAGATTTTAGTTATACATATACTTCATCAATAAATAATCCAGTAATAAGATTTAATAGTACTTTTACTGGAGTACAAGATAATGATGCTGAATCTAACGGTGCATCAGGTTCTAAATTAGTATTTGATAATGGTTTAGTTATAACAGATTTAATGATTGGTTATGGTGATAAACAACCTTGGACTCCATATTATAATGAAGTTTATGGTAAAACGTATAATTTAGATAAAGATGGTTTTGATACTAGAGAAGCTGCATCTGGTAAATATGCACACTTAGACTCTAACAGTTTAGATTTTCGTACTAACACTGGAGATATTGAAAGTGAGTTTAGTAAAGCAAGTACTAAAACAGATAATATTTATATTGCTAATAGTTTTAATGTTGGTAAACTTCACATGGTTAAATTAGATGATAATAATATAATTGAATATATAAGTTAATGAAAGGATGTGATTATACATGGCAAGTGTAAGTCCTACGAGTGCTAGTTGTCCTGCCGAACCTCATACTGGACAAGGAGCATATTTAAAATTTGAAATAACATCTGTATCAGATTCTGATGCTGCAACAAATAAAAGATACGTTAGTTGGAAAATAACATTCCAAGGTACTCCGTGGGTTCAATTATTTAAAGCTTATGCAAAATTAGGTGGTACTGTAATATATGATGGTGAACCTGGAACTACTGGTTGGAGTAGAGGAACAGTATTAAAAAGTAATACTACAACATTTGATAATGATTCAGCTGGTAATTTGACACTAGCGTTTTATATGAAACAATTGTTTTATTATGGAACTTGGTCTTGGAATCAAAGTGGTTATGCACAAGAGAAAAATGAAACTTTTACATTTTCTCAATTACCAAGATATGCTGCTTTTACAAGCCATACTGCTACATCAGAACTTAATAAAATAACGGTCAATTATACAGCTGATGTAGAATATAAAGCTCAACAATATTCATTTGATGGTGGAGCTTGGACTAATACTACTGTTGGAAGTTATAATATTACTGGTTTAACACCTAATACTTCTCATACTATAAAAACTAAAATACAAAGAAAAGATAGTGATTTATGGACTGAGTCAGATACTATTACTATTAAAACAAAAGCTTTACCTACATCAATTGCTCCCGCAAATATAAACTTTAATAGTAGTGGTAATACATTTACTCCATCAATATCATCAGTTGATTATCTTAGCGGATGGTATGTAATAGTTAAAGATGGAAGTACTCAAGTTAGAAGTTATTCTGGAACTCAATCAACTACAGCCTCTAAAACTTATACTCTACAAGGTTCTGATTTTACAGCTATGTTGCCTAGACATACTAATACTGATAATTGGAATTTAACTGTTCAATATAAAGTAATATCAAACGGAACCACATATACATTAACAGATCGAACTTTTAAATGTACAATTCCTGCAGGTCAATATTTACCTACATATAATGCTAATAATTTAAGTTATGCTGTCACAGATTCTAAAACTTTAGGATTAAATAATAATAATACAACTAAAGTTATTAAAGGAGTATCAAGTGTAAAAATAACAAGTACGGCTGCAAGTCCTCAAGGTTCTGCTACAATGAGTTCATATATAGCATCTTCTGGTACCAAACAAAAATCTGGAACTACAACTACAGCTCCTATAGAAATTACATTAGATAATGTTGATGGTTCTTCATTTTCAGTACAAGCTGTAGATAGTCGTAATAGAAGTACAACTGCTACTAAAAGTTATGCAGCATTTATTGATTATTTTGCTCCTATTGTTGATTCAGCCAATATAGCTCGTGTTGATGCTATTGGTACAAATATAAATGTTAATATTGTAGGTAGATATATGAATTGGTCTGGTTTAGCTACAAGTAATACTATAGAGCAAGTATCTATACAATATAAAATTAAAGGAGCTTCATCTTGGACTACTAAAACCGGTATTACATTTACTAGAAATGTTGGTAATGGTAATTTTACAATAACTGGTGTTATTACCGGTAATAATTTTGTAGCAACTAATGAATATGAATTGCAATTAACTTTTAAAGATAAAATTGGAAATTTTGTAGTATTAGCTAATATTCCTGTTGGAGATTCATTATTATGGAGAGATTTAGCAAATAAAAGAATTGGAATAAATAAAAAGCCTGAATATGAACTTGATGTTGGAGGAAGTGCTTGTATTGATGGTGTATTATATAGTAAATTATTTAGTGGTGCTGAGGCAAAAGGAAGAATTAGACTTTTACCAATGACTAATTTTAATCTTCCCGATGCAACTACTGATACTCAAACTTATTTTAAAGCATTTATTAAATGGGTATGTAATACTTATTCAAATGATACTGATATGAGTTATATTGGTTGTTGTACCCCTAATTCACGAGGAAATATTTTATTACATATTTATTCAAATGCAACAAAAAATGCAACAACAGGACTACCACAATATTGTGAAGGAATATATATTTCACTTGGAGGAACTATATACTCATTTGGTACTAGCAGTTATACTTTTTATTGGAAAACACTAGCAGATACTACTGCTGTAAATGGAAAAGCTCCGAAGTCTCATGCTAGTTCAGCTAATACTTATGGTGTTGGAACTACAGCAAATTATGGACATAATAAAGTTATAAATGATTTAACTCATACTGCATTTGCTAATGGTGAGGCTTTAGCAGCATATCAAGGAAAAATATTGAAAGATTTAATAGATGGTAAAATTACTATTACTAAAAATACTAACGATATAACTATTAAATTTGATAGTGGATTAGCAATAGTATGGTTGCGAGTTAAAAAGAGTTTTAATTTTAATACTCAATGGGGTTCTTGGTATGAAGGAATTATGGATTTTGGAAACTGGCCAATAACATTTACTGCTAAACCTTGGGTTATGGTTTGTAATGATAGTAGAGTCGGAGCATTATGGGAATCATGGCATACCGATCCAACAACAACTAGTGCTGGAGTAGGTTATTTTAATAGACCTAATAGTTATAATGCAACTGATGTAGAAGTCAATCTTATTGCTATAGGAAATTGGAAATAAAAAATAGTGATTATTCACTATTTTTATTTTGTATATTCTATTGTTATATAATATGTTCTATTATTATTACTATTATTTTTTATATTTATAAGCTTTGTATTTTGAATATATATAAGACCATAGTCATTATTAGCTGGTGGATTATTTACCCATTGAGTAGATGATGATGAATATTGTCCACCGTATGTATTAAAACTCATTCCGTGATTAATCCATATATTATAATAACCATAACCACTTACATCTATTGTTCCAGTTGAATTAGAATTTACTACTTTTGTTAGTGTTCTTCTATAAATTGTACGACCATCTATCCAAGTACCAACCGCTTTTTCATCAGCTGAATAAACTAAATAGCTTTCTAATGTAGTAATTCTAGTAGTTAAAGCTGTAATTAAATCTTTCAATATTTTTCCTTGATATGAGCGTCAATCCTGGTGCATTGAGGTTTAAAAAGTAATATAATTATATTACTCAAATCGTTCTAGGAAACGCTATTTTTATATTGATATTTCATACTATTTATGTATTTAAAGCATATAATATTATTAGAAGAGGAGGTATATTATGAATGATACTAGTATTATGTTGTTATTAGGATTTATTGGTAGTTTAATAGCAATTATGACTCCTATTATAAAACTCAACAGTTCTATTACTAAATTAAATACTACAATTGATAATATAAATCACACCATGGATAAGAATGAAAAAAGGTTAGATGAGCATGGTGATAGACTAGATAATCATGAATTAAGAATTGATAGATTAGAGCATAAATAATGCTCTTTTTATTTGATTAAAAATTATAATGTATTTAATTGCATATAATAATATAAAGGAGAATGGTTAATATGAATCAAGATTACATTAATGCATCTCAAAATTATGCAAATGATGCAAGAGATAAATACGAACAAAGTTTATCATATTTGTTAACCGGTTTAGATGAAGCTAAAGCTGCCGATCAAGAAGCAGCTAATGTTAGATATAATAATTTAATAACTAAGATAAGACAACAACTTCCTGGTATACAAGAACAATTTGAAAGAAATGCTAAAGCGGCTTATGTAAATAAACAACAAAACTTACAGCAAATTGATGCTGATTTAAGTAGATTAGGTGTTAATACTCAAGGTTTTGGTGTCACTCAAAGATTATTAAATGAAAGTATTTATGGTCAAACTTATGGACAGATATTAAGTGATTATAATAATAATCTTCGTGACGTTGCAAATCAAGAAGTTAATGCTTTAGGTGATTTAAATGATGATTTAGCAGACTTAGATGCTGCGTATGCAAAAGATAAACTTGATACTCAAAGATATATTGGTGAACAAGGTTTAAATGTATATAATACTGAATATAAAAATTATTATAATGATTTACAATATCAAGATGATTTAAAACAACAGCAATATGAAAATGAAATGGCTGAAAGAAAACTTGCTGAGCAATTAAAACAACAAGCTTGGGAAAATGCTTTTAAAGAAAAACAAAGACAAGACCAAATTGCTCAACAACAATGGGAAAGACAAATGGCTGAAAAAGAATATCAATTAAATGTTAGAAAAGTTGAAGCTTCAATTGCTCAAGCGAATGCATCTGCGGCAGCAGCAAGAGCGGCAGCTGCGTCAGCTAAAAATAATAATACTGTAAAAACTACAGGAAAAATAGTTAATACTAATTATTGTAAAAATCGAGACGCTTTCAGTTCTAATGCTGCTTATGACGAATATAATAAATTATTGTGGCAAGTTATGAATGATGGTGGTATTGATTCTGGTATATTAAATGCTTATTTGACTCAAGGTAAATCTCAAGGAGTATTTAGTTCTAAAGATGTAAGTGCTATTAAATCACAATTTGGAATATAATTAAAGGAGGTAAAATATGGCTTCATTTACTGATAATTTTTTTAGTAATACTAAATCTACAACTACTAATAAAAAGAAAAAAGACGATGATGAAGAATTATCTACTTCTTTTACTTCATCTTTTTTCAATACTACATACGATGATAATTTTAAGAAAAATGCTTTAAATAATAGCAATAAAAAATATTCTTATAATGATGAAGAAGATGTAGTATATAGTGAAGAATTTATAAATGAATATAACTCTTTTATTGATAGAATGAATAAAGGAGCTAAAGAAAGATATGATGAACAAGTTGCTAAAACTGAATCAGCTGCTATGTATTATTCTGCTAATAAAGATAAATTAGTTGAAGATAGAAATAAAAACTTAATATATAATTGGAACATTGGTGAGAGTGGTGGAATTTATTTTGATTATGGTGCAGTACCTAAGCAAGATAAAAATGGTTATTTGAAAAAAACTGATTCTAATGGAAATGTATATTGGGTAGATATTAAAAATGATTTATTATATGATTCAAATTATAAACTAATAAATGATGATAGATTAAAAAACGAAGAGTTTATGAACGGACTTAAATATGAATATGATAAAAATAATAAATTAAATTCAAATTATTTAAGTACTCAAGATAAATTAGGTTTAAATAAAATTGATGAATCTCGTTATATGTCAATAGTTAATAATGAATTATATAATACTAAAAAAGTAGATTGGAATAAAAATTCAACTGTAAATTCAATACCTGAACAAATGAGATATGGTAATGAACATGTAAAAGAAGGTTGGATTATTGATGAAGGTAAATACTATAAACCTGTAAGTAATAATCTTATGGATTATAAACCTGATGGAAAAACTATAAAAATAAAAGATAATAAAGTATATGAATTAGTTGAAAATGAAACACCTAAAAAATTATTTGAAGGAACCGAAAATATTCAAATAAGAAAACAAGATAATGGAAGTTTTCAATCTTCAACTGAAGATAATAAACCTTTTAAAATTCAACAACCTAATCTTAATGAACCTTTTAAACCTAATCTTCAATCTCCAATAGAAACTATTGATTATAATCAGTTATCAGCTGATGTATATAAAAAGAATTTTGAAAAATTAAATAAAGCAATAGAAGAAGGTAAATTAACTACAGCTAATAATGCAATTGAAATTATAAATGAAAAATATTTTGGTCATAAGATTTCAGATGGTTATATTGATATGCTTGGAGGAAATACAGAAAAAAATATTGCTTGGTTTTCTAAGAAGTTTGCAGATAATGTAGAAGAATTAGAAGTTATAAATAATTCTATAGCTAATACATCTGATGCAAGTGTTTTAGATGAATTAAATAAAGAAAAAGATAGATTAGAATTGGAAAATACTCTTATTCAATATAATAGAATTTTAGCTCAACAATCAGCAATGAATAAAGTAGATAAAATCGATAAAATGTATGAACCTGTTGATGAAGCTTGGGATAAAGTTGGAAAATTATGGAGTAGTACATTTGAAGAATTTGATGATGGTTATCAATTAGGAGATTTATTTGGAACTGTTAAAAATATATTTAATAATTCCGTTCAATCTCTTGGAGCTTTAGGAGTACAAACTAATACCGGTATACAAGCTCTTATAAATATGGGATTATCTGATATGGATGATTCTGAGTTTAAAGATAAATGGCTACCAGCAATTGTTGATGTTGGTACATATATTATACCGTATGTAGGACAAGCTAGATTCATTATAAATCTTGCAGAACCTGGAGCAGTTGCTGAATCTTGGATTACTCAAGAAGGAAGTGCTACTATTGAAAGTTCTGATGGAGACCCTAGAGTAGCATCAACATGGAATGGTATTGGAGCAATTATAAATATCGGAGCTAATATATTATCTAATGAAATATTTAAAGGAATACGTGTTAGACTTGGTGAAGAAGGTACTAAAAAGATTTATGAAAATACTGCTAGAGGTATTGCAACTTTAATATTTAAAGATGCTGCAGGTGAAGGTGTTGAAGAATTTGTTCAAACTTATGCTGAAGTATTACAAAATACTGAAAATGTAGGAGATATAGATTGGAAACAAACTACAAAAGAAGGTTTAGAAGCAGCGCTAATTGCATTTATAACTTCAGGACTTGCATCTGGAGCTTCAATTGGTATTGATACTATTAGAACTGGAGATATTAGAGGTACAATGCTTAGTCATGCTGAATTAAATAATAATAGTCAAGATGGTGATATAGAAAACGTAAGACTTAATAAAGATTTAGCTGATAATAAAAAAGTTGTATATAGTTCTACTGATACTAAAGGTTATAATGATATAAAACCTGATGGACTTAGAACTTCAGATGTAACGGTTGATACTGACGAACAAGTAGCTATAGATATTGCTACTGAATTAGAAAATAATCAAATTGTCACAATATTAAATAGTGATGCTATTACAAAAGATACTAATATAAGTTTAGATGATACATCTGGAACAATAAGTTTAGCAGATTCTGTAATAGATAATAATACAAAATATGTATTAGTTGGTTCTAAAGAAATGGAAACTTATATAAAATCACTAAGACCTGATTTAACTACAATTGTATTTGACCCTAATTCTAAAACATTTATGGATGATGTAAGAGCTTATGTAAAAGATGTAGCTAAAACAAATATCGTACCTAAAAATGTAAAAGATTTTACAGTCAATGATTATAAGTTAAGTCCTACAGAAGTAAATGATATAAATACTTTTGTTAATGAATCTTTAAATAGAGGAAACTTTAGTGATAGTATAAATAATCCGAACTTAGTAAAATTCGATCCTATAAAAACATCAGATATTACTGATTCAGATATAAATACTATTATGAATACTATTAAAACTAAATTCTTAAATGAAATAGATAGTAATAAAATAACAAAAGAAACTGCTCAAAAAGAATTTAAAAACTTAAATGAAAGAATATCAGATTATGTATTAAAAGCAAAACAAGATAGAACTTATTTGAAAGATTCAAAAAATAATATTATTGTATTTTCTAAAAAAGGTGATAATTTCTATGAAGCAGTTAATACTTTACCTAAAGGAACTGCAGATTTATCATTATTAGCAAATGTAAAAACTAATGGTAATATTATAAATGGTAATTTAAGTACTAAAGTAGAATTTGCAAAGAAACAATTAAATGCTGTAAATACATTAATTGATAAATTAAAACTTAAAGGAAATTACTTAACTCCAGACTCTACATATAAAGACGTTGCAAGTTTAGTAAAAATGAATAGAGAATTTAGTGGAGCTATTCTTCAAGCTCTTAATGCTGATGGTCTTATTGAAGGTCAAAATAAAACAAGATTATATACTGCATTTAATAATTTAGATAATGCTAATATGAATCAAGCTATAAAAAATACTTCAAATTATTTGAAGAGTGAAAGCTTCAATAAAGAATTAGATAAAAAAGTTGAAACTACAGCTCCAAGAACTGTTGATTTAAAACCTGAAGAAAGTAAAGTTAGTGTTGAAGAAAAACCTATAAGTGTTGAAAAATATGCTAATAATCCAGAAAATCCATCAGAATTAAATAATATAGAACTTGAAAAATTATTAGATGATAGTTTTAAAGATTTACAAATAAAAAATAAACTTTCTAAAGATAATGCCTTAGAATTAAAAAATATAGTAAAAAATGCAGTATTTGATGGTTATTCTCATATTGCAGATATAGCAAATATAAATGATGATTATAGCGTAAAAAATGCAATTTATAATATGCAATCTGTAGCGAGTGATGCTCAAACTATGATTAATGGAGCACAAATGAAAAATGGAGAAGTTATTGGTAAAGCTCTAAAACAAATCTATCCAGACAATAATATAAAAACTAAAAAAGATAAAGAGTTATTTGAAAAAATTATGCTTCATGCTCTTAACGCAGAACGTGAAAATGCTGGAGTAGATAAAATATTTGAAAATATTAGTGCTAAACAATCTGAAGCTATTGTAAAAAATGCATTTGAAAAACATCCAAACTTTAAAGAAGCAGCTAATGATTTACAAAGATATAATAATAATTTATTAAATATGCTAGTTGATGGTGGAGTAATATCTCAAGAATTATCAAATAAATTAAAAAATAGATATAAATATTACATGCCTATATATTCTAGTGATTTATCAACATTTGTTGATTTAGATTCTGGTAAATATTTGAAAAGTTTAAGCTTAGATAACTCTATTAAAGATGTTACGAAAACAGGTAAACAAATATTATCATTAGAAAAATCTATGGAAAATAAAACTTATAATGTATTAAGTGCAATAGCTAAAAATAAATTAGCTCAAGAAATACGTAATAGTGGTAAATATGAAGGAGATAGTGATTTATTATTTTATGATAATGGTCAATTAACTAAAACTAAAGTACCTAAAGAAATATTATCAGATATAAGTAATAATAAAGCATCGCATATAGCAGATGTAATACACGATATTCCAGTATTAAAACAACTAATTGATTTAAATAATTTAAGTTATAAATTCATATTAGACCCAATATATCAAATGAAAAATATAACAATTGACTT
>CADACC010000027.1 GCA_902786275.1 uncultured Erysipelotrichaceae bacterium
CCTAATATTGCAAAACCTTTTGGAATGGGTCACTTAAGAAGTACTGTTATAGGTCAAGCTCTTAATAACATTTCAAAAAAATGTGGATATAATGTAACTTCTATTAATTACCTAGGAGATTATGGAACACAATTTGGTAAACTTATATACGCATATAAGACTTGGGGTAACGAAGAAGCCTTAAAAGAATCACCACTTGATGAGTTAAAAAGAGTTTATGTTAAATTCCATGAGGAATCAGAAAAAGATCCAAGTTTAGATGATGAGGGTAGAGCTTGGTTTAAAAAATTAGAGGATAATGATGAAGAAGCTTTATCTTACTGGAAATACTTTAAAGAAGTATCAATTAAAGAATTTAATAAAACTTATGACTTACTTAATATAAACTCATTTGATTCATATGAAGGTGAAGCATATTATAAAGATAAAATGCAACCAGTAGTAGATGAACTTGAAGAAAAAAATTTATTAAAGATAAGTGAAGGTGCAACAATCGTTGAACTTGATGGAATAACTCCAGCTTTAATTAAAAGATCTGATGGAGCATCCTTATATATAACAAGAGATATAGCTGCGCTACTTGATAGAAAAAGAAGATACAATTTTGATGAAATATTATATGTTGTTGGAAATGAACAATCACTTCATTTTGAACAAGTAAAACAAATCATTAATAAAATGGGATACAGTTTTGCTGATACTATTAAACATATAGGATTTGGTATGTTACTACTTAACGGTAAGAAAATGTCTACAAGACACGGTAAAAGCGTAATATTACAAGATGTATTAGATGAAGCAATTAATCTTGCTAAGAAATATATACTTGAAAAAAATCCAAATATTGATAATATTAATGAGGTAAGTAAGAAAATCGGTGTTGGAGCTGTAATATTTAACGATTTAAAAAATTATCGTATAAACGATATTGAGTTCAACCTTGAAGATACACTAAGATTTGAAGGTAATACTGGTCCATACTTACAATATACATATGCAAGAATAAATTCACTTCTAAGTAATAAACAAAATATTGATATCGAATATGATAAGGTAGACATCAATAGTGATGTTTGGAATTTAGTTTGGGATTTAAATAAGTATGAAGAAAACATTATTTCTGCAAAAGAAAATAATGATCCATCAATAATTGCTAAATATTTACTTGATTTAGCTGCTGACTTTAATAAGTTTTATGGGCACGAAAGAATTATTGATGAAGATAAAAACTATACTGAATTTAAACTAAATCTTTCTGAAGCAGTTGCAATTGTTATTAAAGATGGTTTAAAACTATTAAATATTGATGTAATTAAACAAATGTAGGAGGAACAAAAATGAAATTAAAAGATATACCAAGAGAAGAACTAGAAATGATGGGTTATGCTGAACTTGCAGAAATAGTTCTTAATGACAAAAAGAAAAAAATGAAAATAGCTGACATATTCAAAGAAATATGTAAAGCATTAGGTTTAACTGATCAAGAATATGAAGATAGAATATCTGAATTCTTTGAAGTAGTATCAACAAACAAATTATTTACAATTTTACCACAAGGATATTGTGATTTAAATAAACGTCATAATACTAAAGTAGTTATGGATGATGAAGATGACTTACAACTAGATGAAGAAATCGAATCTGAAGAAGAAATTGAAAATGAAGAAGAAGATGAGATTTTCTATGATGAAAATGAAGATGATGATGTAGCAGATGATGATTTACAAGACTTCGTAGTTGTTGATGAAGATGAGGAAGCAAACTCTTAGCTTATTTGTTTATTAATATAATAAATAGAATAGGAGAAGAAAAAATGTTTAAAAGATTAGATGCAATCGTTGAAAAATATTTAGAGTTAGAAAAAGAGTTATCATCTCAAGAAGTTTTAAACGATTACAATAAATTAAGAGAATTATCAAAGGAAAAAAGCGATTTAGAAGAAACATACCTAAAATATGAAGAATATAAAAAGGTGAAAAATGATTTAGAAGAAGCTGAATCAATGAAAAACGATCCAGAACTTGGTGAAATGGCACAATTAGAAATTGCTGAGTTAAAACCAAGATTGGATGAACTACATTCTGAATTAGAAATACTACTAGTTGCTAAAGATGAAAATGACGGCAAAAACGTTATTATGGAAATAAGGGGAGCAGCTGGTGGAGATGAAGCAAATATCTTTGCAGGTGACTTATTTAGAATGTATACATATTATGCTGAAAAACAAGGTTGGAAAATTGAAATTGTTAATGAAGTTCCAGGGGCAAGTGGAGGATTTTCTCAAGTTGAATGCATGATAAAAGGTGAAAACGTTTACTCAAAACTTAAATATGAAAGCGGATCACATCGTGTACAAAGAGTACCAGCAACAGAAACTCAAGGTAGAGTACATACATCAACAGCAACAGTTTTAGTTATGCCAGAAGTTGAAGACGTAAATATTGATGTAAAAGAATCTGATTTAAAAATTGATGTATACCATTCAAGCGGAGCTGGAGGACAATCAGTAAATACATCAAATTCAGCTGTTAGAATTACGCATGTTCCAACAGGTGTTGTAGTTACATGTCAAACAGAAAGAAGTCAATTACTTAATAAGGAAAAAGCAATGAACTTATTAAAAATTAAGTTAAATGATGAAATTCAACATAAGAAAGAACAAGAAGTTGGAGCCGAAAGAAAATCTAAAATTGGTACTGGTGATAGATCTGAAAAGATAAGAACTTATAATTATCCACAAAACAGAGTAACAGATCATCGTATTAATTTTTCAGTAATGGAATTAGATAGAGTAATGGATGGACATTTAGATCCAATAATTGATGCATTAATTAATGAGGATTTAAAATTAAAATTAGCTGGTGAATCATTTGAATAATATTAATTTGGGTGAAGCTGATTACAATGAATTAAAAAAGAAATATCAAGGTGAAAACCTTGATATTGCTTTAAATAAGATAAAAGAAGGATATCCAGTACAATATCTAATAGGAAATGTTAATTTTTATGGAAATATAATTAAAGTTAGTGAAAGTGTTTTAATACCAAGATATGAAACAGAATTCCTTGTTGATCTAATTAAAAAAAGTATTAATAACAATGAAAGTTTAAAAATCTTAGATATCGGAACAGGAAGTGGATGCATTAGCATTTCCCTTGCAAAGATATTTATTAATTCACAAATAACTGGTATTGACATTTCAAGTGATGCAATTAGTATAGCTAATAAAAATAAAGAATTAAACAAAGTATTAAATGTTGAATTTGTAAACAAAGACTTGTTTACAATAGATAAATTTGAAGATTTTGATGTCATAGTATCTAATCCACCTTATGTTTCATTAACTGAAGATGTTGGTATAGAGACAAAATATGAACCTCAAAATGCTATATTTGCTGATAATAACGGTCTTATTTTCTATGAAGATATAATTAAAAAAGTATCCGTTTCACCAAGAGTAAAGCATATATTTTTTGAAATTGGAATGAATCAAAAAGAAGAAATAGAAAATCTTTGTAATATATATTTAAAAGACTATAATGTATCTTCTTATAAAGATTTAGCTGGAAAGAATAGATATATTCACATAATATTGAATAAATAAAAACTATTTTTACCATTATTACCTTAGGTGATAATGTGAGAAAAATAGTTTTTTTATTATTTATAATTATTTCTATAGTTTGTATAGCTAATAACAAAAAAGAATTACTAATTCCAAAAGAGGCTATAAGAATAAGAGTAATAGCAAATAGTAACAGTATTGAGGATCAAAAGATTAAATCTGATATAAAATCTGATGTCAGTGATTTTCTGGCTACAAAACTTTCTAATGTTGATAACTATCAAGATGCTAACAATATAATCCAAAATAATATTGATGATGTAAAAAAAATTATAGAAAAATACACAAATAATTATGAAATTAACTATGGAAAAAATATGTTTCCTGAAAAAGAATATAAGGGAGTTAAATATAGTGAAGGAATATATAATTCAATAATAATAAAGTTGGGAGACGGAGATGGCAACAATTTCTGGTGTGTTTTATTTCCTCCTCTTTGTTTAATTGATGAAGAAAAAAGTGATGTTGAATATGCTTTTTTAACAAAAGAACTTCTAAATAAAGTTAAATAGAATAATATTTATAAGGTGTTTATATGTTATTTATTGAATTATTTTTAATTGGAATAAGTTTAAGTATAGATGCTTTTTCTTTAGCTTTATCGATTGGCTCTTATAATAATAATATAAATTATATAAAACACTCTATTGTTACAGGTATCTATCATTTTATAATGCCTTTAACAGGCTTTATAATTAAAGAATCTATTTTAAATTATGTCATAATAGGCGAAAAATATATATTTATTACAATTATTAGTTTGATTATCATAGGAATTATAATTGACAAGAAAGAAATAACAAATAGTTTAAATAGTTCAGTATTATTTGGTTTTACTGTAAGTTTGGATAGTTTTATGATTGGACTAACCTTAAGTGATAAATCAATTATTTTGGGTATAATTATGTTTTCAATTATTAGTTGTTTATTAACTTTTATAGGTTTTAGATTATCAAAATATGTTTTAAATAACTTTGATGATAATGCTAAATATATATCGATAGCAATTCTTGTAATTATTCTCATATTTAAATTACTTATGTGATGTAAACTAAATCCCTGATTTATTGACAAAATTATTTTAAAAACATATATTTAAAGTGGAGGATGTTATGAACTTTAGGGATTTATTATTAAAAGCAAAAAATGAAAAATTTGCCATTCCGCAATTTAATATTAATAACTTGGAATGGGCTAAATATATACTTGAGGTATGTGAAGAGGAAAAATCACCTGTATTTTTAGGTGTTTCTTCTGGCGCTGCCAAATATATGGGTGGTTTTAATGTAGTAGTTGGAATGGTTAGAGGTCTTATTAAAGATTTAAATATTACGGTTCCAGTTATGATTCATTTAGATCATGCAACAACATTTGAACTTTGCAGAGAAGCAGTAGATGCTGGTTTTGACTCAATTATGTTTGACGGATCAAAACTTGATTATGAAGAAAATATAAAAATAACAAATGAAGTAAAAAAATATTTAAAAGGACAACTTCTTGAAGCTGAAATTGGTAAAATTGGAGGAGAAGAAGATGGCCTTGCCAATGAACTTATGTTTACTACATTAGAAGAAGCTGAAGATTTTATATCTAAAACTGATATAGATATGTTAGCACCAGCTTTAGGTTCTGTTCATGGTATCTACAAAGGAGAACCTAATATAAAAACTGATATAATGAAAGATATTTCTTCAAAAACTAATATGCCACTTGTTCTTCATGGAGGAAGTGGAATACCTGAAGAAACATTGAAAAAAGCTGTGCAATGTGGAATTACAAAAGCAAATTTTAATACTGAATTACAACTTGGATGGCATGAAGATGTTCTAAAATTTGTAGAATCCAATAAAGAGGTATATGATCCAAGAAAAGTCATTTCATCCGGAGAGCAAGGACTTAAGAAAGTAGCTCGAGAATATATAAGAATTCTCGGCTCTGGAGGTAAGGCTTAGTATGAAACAAATTGTTATTAATGGAGGTAAAACTCTATCTGGAACTATAAATATATCTGGTGCCAAAAATAGTGCTGTTGCAATAATTCCAGCAGCTGTGCTTTGTGATGAACAAACAACTATTTATAATGTGCCAAATATAAGTGATAGAGATGCTTTAATTGATATTCTCCATTTACTTAATTGTGAAACAAGCTTAAATGCGGATTTACTTAAAATTGATTCATCAAAACTTGAAAACAAAAAAATACCATTAGAACTTAGTAAAAAAATGAGAGCTTCATATTATTTTATGGGAGCTTTATTATCAAGGTTTAAACATGTTGAAATGTATTTCCCTGGTGGATGTAATATAGGAAAAAGACCAATTGATATTCATATAAAAGGTTTTGAAGCATTAGGTGCTAAAGTTAAAATAAAAGGTGACTTCTTTACAATAGATGCTGAAGAATTAAAAGGAACAAATATTACACTTGATTTTGCAAGTGTTGGAGCAACTATAAATATTATGTTAGCTGCAGTTAAAGCACAAGGTAAAACTGTTATTAGAAATGCTGCTAGAGAAGCAGAAATTGTTAATATTGCTACATTCTTAAATAATATGGGAGCCAAAATTAGTGGAGCTGGAACAAGTGTTATAAGAATTGAAGGTGTAGATTATCTACATAGAGCTATGATAGAAGTAATTCCAGATAGAATAGAAGCAGGTACTTATATAATATTAGGTGCCATGATTGGTGATAATTTAAAAATAGATAATATAATTACAGAACATATTGATGCACTACTATCTAAATTAAAAGAAATGAATGTTAAATTTATTGCTGATGATACAAGCGTTACAATTTCTAAATGTGATAACATCAAAGCTACAAATTTAAAAACAGCAGTATACCCAGGTTTTGTTACTGATTTAGGTCAACCTATGTCTGTTTTATTAACTCAAGCTAACGGAGTTTCAATGTTTGAAGAAACAATATGGGAAAATAGAATGGGTCATGTTAAATATTTAAATAAAATGGGTGCTAACATCAAAAATGGTAATACTAACTCTATTACAATTGGACCTACACCACTATCAGGTTGTGAAGTAGAAGCAACAGATCTAAGAGGTGGAGCTGCTATGGTTTTAGCTGGACTAATTGCAGATGGAACTACAACTATTACATCAATCGAACATATATTAAGAGGTTATGATAGTATCATTACTAAACTAAAAAATGTTGGTGCCGACATAAAAATAGAAGAAATAAAAGAGAATTAATAAGTCAATATTAAAAACATATATATACCTACATATTTGACAATTTAGTGTAAATATGTTAATATTTTTGTCGTACATGTGGAGCACTATTCTAGTCACATATGTTGTTTGAAGGTAGGGCTAAAAATCTACCAATCGTGTTAAGACACTTTGTATATTTGCTTCATCCGCCCAGGTTGGGGTAGTATATGATTTAAAGTTTAAGGAAAGTTATAATGGCATATAACCTAATAAAAATCCTTTTACTGCGTCCGTATTTATATAAAAGCGCGTGCCGTGAGTGGTTATGTGGGATAAACCGTTAAAAGAATGAATGTTTTGATCAAACAAAGATTCGTTTTGAAAACATAGCTGCAAAAGCGGATAAGAACAGCCTCTATTAGTGTCAGGGAAAACCTCTAGAGTGTATATATTGTAGGTATTAAAGTATGGACTAAGTGGCAATCGAGTATTGTGGACGATCTATAATTTAAAATGTTGCAATAGATTCAGTAAAGAGAAATCGCCAAAGGGTAACTGATGGTTGAATCTAGAGAAATTCAACTCGACCTAAGCCATAAAATTGATTTACAATATACCATAAATGTATATTTTTAATTAAAGAACTTTAAAGGAGAGGATTTAATGAAAAATCTTAACTGGCCTATTAAAGTTTTTTTTATTACTTTCTTATTAGCTGCAGCATTTAGTGGTGCAACAAATTTAGTTGCTGACTTAAATGTTATTGCCCTTGCAATTGTTCTTATAATAGTTATTTTAATAGGTATTATATTTGATATGATTGGGGTTGCAGCACTTACAAGTAAAAAAGAAAACTTTCACGCAATGGCATCTAAAAAAATAAAAGGATCTAAAGAAGCAATTAACTTATTAAATAATTCTAATATGGTTGCAACGGTATGTAACGATGTTGTTGGTGATATTTGCGGAATAATAAGCGGTAGTTTTGGAGCATTACTTGCTATATCAATTGCAAATAATACATCATTGTCACTTGTTGTTGCATCTATAATTGTTACTGCTTTTATATCAGCATTTACTGTTGGTGGAAAAGCCTATGGCAAAACTCTAGCTATAAAAAATGCTGATAAGATTGTTCATAGAGTAGCTAAATTAAAGAAAATGTTAAGTATTCATTAGTTTTTTACTTGATATAGGTAAAAAGTATGATATAATACTTACGCGAATGAAAAAAACTATGTTATGGATTTAACATGGCGAAAGGAGAATATAGATGAAGAAGAATATCCATCCTGAAGTAAAAGATTGTACTGTAACTTGTGCATGTGGAGCTTCATTCAAAACAAAGTCTATCAAAGAAAATATTTCTGTTGAAGTTTGTAGTGAATGTCATCCATTCTATACTGGAAAACAAGGACGCGGTAAGAAAACTGGTAAAATTGAAGAATTTAACCGTAAATATGGATTAAACAAAGATAATAAAGCAGCTTAATTGGTTGCTTTTTTATTTTATTTATTAGATAATTATTTTAGAAAGAAATGTGATTTGATGAAAATTTATATATCTGCAGACCATAAAGGTGTAGAACTTAAAAACGAAGTAATAAATTACTTAACAAATAACGGAATTAACGTAATTGATATAGGGTTAAAAAATTATGAATTAGATGATTATCCAGACTTTGCTTTTGCAGTATGTAAAAAAGTTGTTGAAGAAGATGATAATTTAGGTATTCTTATTTGCGGTAACGGAATAGGAATGAGTATTGCTGCTAATAAAGTAAAAGGAATAAGAGCAGCTAGAGCAGTTACAGTAGATGATGCATTTAAAGCTAAAAACCATAACGGTGCTAATGTTTTAGCATTAAGTAGTGAAGTTGATATGGCTACAACAAAAGAAATAGTCGATACATTTATAATTACTAAAGCAGCTGATGATGCAAGATTTATTAGACGTATTAATAAAATAGCGGAATACGAAAGTAGTAAATAAATATGAATTATAAAACATATATTTATATTGTAAGTGTTCTTTTATCAACATTTGCTTTATCAGGGATAAATTTTACGAATTTTTTTAAAAAGAATAAAGAAATAGAAGCTAAAATATTCGTTGTTTTGATAGTAATAGTGCTTGGTTATCTCGTAGGTAGTTTTGTTATAACATTTATTGAATGTAGTAAAATTATTTAAGGAGATTATAAAATGAAAAATAAATTATTATTTTTAATAATAGTAATTGAATTATTTAGTCTTGTTTTAATAAAACCAATAAAAAATAAAGTATATAGATATTCAACTAATGTGTTTAAAAGTAGTAATTTAAATAATGAAAAGTTAGAAAATTATGTAATAGGAGTAGTAGCAGCGGAAATGCCTGCTTCTTTTTCTTTTGAAGCTTTAAAAGCTCAGGCAGTTGCTGCAAGAACATTTGCTTACAATAAAATAAGTAATAATATTTTAAATTATGATGAATTAGTTAATGATAAAGGTCAGGCTTATATAACTGTTGATGAAATGAAAGTTATTACTTATAATGATAAACCTATAATGTCATACTATTTTTCAGTCAGTAACGGAAAAACTGAAGAATCTGCAAATGTTTTTAGTAATCAACCTTATCTTTTATCTGTTGATTCTTCATGGGATATTAACAGTAAAGAGTATGAGAAAAATATGTATATGTCAAAAGAGGAAATATTAAAAAAGTTAGGAATTAATGAAAACGATTTAAGAATATCAAATATTGAGCATAACTCATCTAACAGAATTAAATCTATAAATATAAATGGAATTTTATATTCGGGGATTGATATAAGAAAAAAACTAGGTTTAAGATCTACGGATTTTACATTTGATTTAGAAGAAAATCAAGTTAAAATTAAAACAAATGGATATGGTCACGGAGTTGGGATGAGTCAGTATGGAGCTAATTACTTAGCTAATCAAGGTAAGAACTATAAAGAAATTATTAAATATTACTATAACGGGGTAAATATAAAAAAGTTATAA
>CADACC010000028.1:0-8632 GCA_902786275.1 uncultured Erysipelotrichaceae bacterium
GCAGCTCTTACAACATCGGTATACCATTTGGCAAAATCTACATCTCTTGATGTTATACTTTCGTTTTTCATTATTAATCACCTATTATTCTTCAATATTGAAATCTTCTAATTTCCCATTTTCTTCTAAAATCTTATTTACGCTTTTTGTTGCGTTATCTAATTTATCATTACATATTTTAGCTAATTTCATAGCTTCAGTATATTTTTTAATAGCTTCATCAAGCGGGGCATTACCCATTTCTAACTCTTTTACAATTTTTTCAAGTTCTTCTAAAGCTTCTTCAAATGTTTTTTCTTTTTCCATTATTTAATCTCCTTTACTTCGGCTACTACTTCACCTTTATATAACTTAATATCTATTTTATCGCCAAGATTTACATTGCTTGATTCTTTTATTATTTTGCCATCAACTTTAACTAGAGAATATCCCTTTTCCATTATATTAACAGGATTTAATAGTTTAAGTGAATTTAAATCAAGCTTAAGTAAATGTTTTTTATTTATTAGTAATTCATTTATATATTTATTTAATACTGTAACGTAATTATTTAGTTTTTGTTCTTTAACTTCATACATAGCAAGTGGATTAGACAAAATAAATGAATCTTTTATTTTTTCTAATCTAAGTTCACTTTGCTTTAATGTTTTAATAATATTTTCTCTAAGTCTTATTTTATAGTTATCAATATTATTTTTTACATCTGATAGAACCGGAACTGCCATTTCCGCAGCTCCTGTTGGAGTTGGAGCTCTTAAATCAGCGACATAATCAGCAATTGTAAAATCAATTTCATGACCAACTGCTGAAATAACTGGAACATTAGAATTATATATTGCTCTTGCAACTATTTCTTCATTAAATGCCCATAAATCTTCAATTGATCCTCCACCACGGCCAACAATTAAAACGTCTAAGTCAAATTCTTGCGCTTTATCTATTTGTTTTGCAACATCAGGTGCAGCACCAGAACCTTGAACTAAGGCTGGAAACAATATTGTTTCACAAATTGGATATCTTCTTTTAATAGTAGATAAAATATCTTTTATAGCTGCACCAGTTGATGCAGTAACTATTCCAATCTTTTTAGGATACTTAGGTATTGGTTTTTTATGACTTTCATCGAATAATCCTTCTTCAGATAATTTCTTTTTTAGCTTTTCATATTCTAAATATAAATTACCTAAACCATCCATTTCCATTTTTTCAACATATATTTGATATGTTCCTTGTGCGGGATAGCAAGATATTCTTCCTTCAACCAAAACATTCATACCATCTTCTGGAGTAAACTTTAAATTTTGTGCTGATGATGAAAACATAACAGCAGATAGTCTTGATTCATCATCTTTTAAAGTAAAATATAAATGTCCTCTAGTATGATTTTTAAAATTAGATATTTCACCTTTTAAAAATACTTTTTTTAGGTTAGCATCACTATCAATGCGCATTTTGATATATTCATTTAATCTGCTAATAGTTAAATATTTATTATTCATATGTGCCAACCTTTCATTTATATTATAAAAAACTTATTTATTCATTTTCTTTAACAATCTTATCAAGTACAGCGTTAATCATTTTACGAACGCTTTCATCACTATACTTTTTAGCAAGTTCAACTGCTTCGTTAATAACAACAATTGACGGGGTGTCAGTATATTTAAGTTCATAAATAGCAATTCTTAATATTGCTGCACCAGTTTTATCAATTCTATCAATTGTCCAGTCGTTCATATGATCATTACATATAGAATCAAGTTCATTAAAATGTGTAATTACACCATATACAACATCTTTAACAAAATCATTATCTATCTCTAAATTTTCTTTAATAATTTCATCGATATTTCCATCATTTTTATTTTTATTAATAATATCATTTTGATATAGAATAATCATACATTTTTCTCTTAATTCGCTTCGAGTTAATGCCATAACAAATCACCTTTATTCATTATATCATGAATACCTCTTTTTATGGTAAAAAAAGATAAACAAATCACTTGTTTATCTTATTTTCTAATATCTGTTAAATATTTTCCATCAAAAACATATTTAATTGTATTTAATTTATTTTGATATTTAGAAAGTTTATCGCCATCTTTATATCCAGATACTTCTTTATTAGAAAGAATATTATATAATCTACCACTATCTGATACATAACCTTCAACACATGTAATAATAATTGTATCTTCATCTGTATCAATTGCTGTTATTTCTTTAACAATATTCTTACTTTCATTTATGGTGTTACTTGAAATAAAGATTTCTTTAGAACTTAAATAATTATAAGTTGCATTATTATATTTAAATGTAACAGGTTCTAAATCTTCTTTGAATAATTTCGCATAAGCTTTTTCTAAATCTCTTAACTCAATGAAACTTGAGTCTTCATCACTTGATATATTTTCTTCATCAATTAATTTATATGCTAAATATTCTTTTAAAACGTTAGTTAAATTACCATTATAATAGTCTCTTGTATAGTTACTATTTGCATCAAATTTAATGTTTTCTATTAAGTATCCATATTTAGAAATTTTAGAATCTAAAGTTTCTTTTTTATCTTCTTTTTTATCTGGATCTTTTATATCATTATCAATATCACATTTAGTTTCTTTGCAATCACATTTTGTTTCTTTATTTTCATCAAAATAACCATCTTTATATAGGTAATAAATTCCATAACCAATGCACGCAAGTAAACATAAAATGATAAATGATTTTACTGCACTTGCACATTTTTTTGAACTAAGTTGTTTTTTTAATGTTTTAACAGTTTGTGAAGAAGTTTCAACTTCTACTCTCTCTCTTGCATATTTATCAATTTGTTCTTTGTAATCTTTGATATTTATACCTTTTTTAGTTTCTTCATCAACTCTTTGTTTGATATATTTATCAATATCTTCTTTAAAATTCTTAATTTTAATATCCTTATCCTTCAATGTTTCTTCTTTTGTTTCTAGTTCTTGTTTTTTAGCCATTAATAAAACCTCCCCATAAGAACTTTTATAAGTTTATTATAGCATATAATAAAGTAAAGTACATATTATTGTTTAGTTGACTCTTTTAATTCATAAAGAGTATTTAAAGCTTCCATAGGGGTCATATTAAGTGGATCAATTTCACTTAACTTTTCCTCTAATATACTTTTTGTTACCACTTCTGGTTCGTCGAATGCCATTGTAAGCTGAACTTTATTTGTTACATCTGATGAACCATTTTTCTCATATTCTTTTAAAATAACTGATGCTCTATCTAAAACCCTTTTAGGCATATTTGCAAGTTTTGCAACATGGATACCATAAGATTTATCGACAGGTCCGTTTTTAATTTTATGAAGGAATGTGACTTCATCTCCTTCTTCTTTAACAGCAACGTGGACATTTTTAATTGTTGGATAATATGTTTCAATTTCCGTTAACTCATGATAATGAGTTGAGAATAAGGTTTTACAACCTATTTCTGTTGTAACATATTCAAGAATAGATTTCGCAAGAGCCATTCCATCATAAGTTGCAGTACCACGACCTAATTCATCAAATAGTATTAAACTATTCTTAGTTGCATTACATATAGCGTTTCTAGCTTCTTTCATTTCTACCATAAATGTTGATTCGCCAGAAACTAAATCATCTGATGCACCTATTCTTGTAAATATTTGATCTATTATTGGTAAACTTGCTTCATCTGCTGGAACAAATGAACCGATTTGAGCCATTATTATAATTATTGCTAGTTGTCTCATATATGTTGATTTACCAGACATGTTTGGACCTGTTATTAAAAGTGTATTAATATTTTCATCCATTACACAATCATTTGGAACATACATACCTTTTGATACTTTTTCAATAACAGGATGTTTTCCGTTTTTAATATTTATAATTCTATCATCATTAATATTTGGTTTTACTAGATGATATTCATCAGCACATACAGAAAGTGAAATCATAACATCTAATCTAGCAATAGTTGAAGCTGTTTTAAGTAAACTTAATACTTCTTTTCTAATAATATCTCGTATTTCATTAAATAAATTATATTCAATATCTATTATCCTATCTTCAGCGTTTAGTATTAAAGCTTCTTTTTCTTTTAAAAGTGGAGATATAAATCTTTCACAATTAGTTAGAGTTTGTTTTCTATCCCATTTATATTCGTCTTTTACTAGATTTACTTGGCCTTTGGATACTTCAATATAGTAACCAAATACTTTGTTATAACCAACTTTTAAGTTTTTAATTCCAGTTTCTTCTTTGACTTGTTTTTCAAAATCGGAAATAAAGTTTTTACCACCGGATCTTATTTCCTTTAATTCATCAAGTTCGCTATTATATCCTTCCTTAATTAAATATCCTTCTTTTATTCCAACAGGAGGATTTTCATATATTGCTTTTTCTAAAAGTAAATATATGCCTTGATGAGTATCAAATTCATAATCAAGACCAATAGAAGATAATTTTTCTTTTATCTTAGGAAGAATGGAAAGTGACTGTTTTAATTGTAATAAATCTCTTGCATTTAAATTACCACCAACAACTTTTGATGATAATCTTTCAAGGTCATATACTAAATTCAAATCTTCTCTTAATTCGTCTTTTATAATAAACTCTGTATTGAATTTTTCTATTTCTTCATAACGCTTTAAAATATTGTCTTTATTAGTAAGTGGATTTAAAATCCATTCTCTAAGCAATCTAGAACCCATAGCAGTTTTAGTTTTATCTAAAAGCCAGACAAGAGAATTAGTTCTTTCTTTAAGTCTTAAAGTTTCAACTAATTCTAGATTTCTAATTGTATGTATATCCATCTTTAAGACATCTTTTTTATTAATTACAGTTACTTCACTAAAATGAGAACAATCTTTTAACTCTTTAATAATTAAATAATAAAGTAAATGTTTAATACCAGTTTTCTGGTGCATATCTTTTACTTGCTCAATTAGTTTTTCATATTCTTTATTTTCTAGATATTCTGTTGAAATGGTATAGCTTATATTATATTGATTTTTAAGTAAATTTATTAAATTAACATTTGAGTTATCTGATAAAATTAATTCACTAATATTTAAACTAAGAAGTTCATTTATAACATCATCAATATTATGTTCTAAAGTAAGTGAGTATAATTTACCTGTTGAAATATCAGCGTATGTTAAAACATATAAATGGTTAAAATCAAGTAGTGAACCAATATAGTTATTTTCATTTTTATTTAAAAGCTCAAAATCAAAAATAGTTCCCTTACTAATTACTTGAACTACTCCTCTTTTAACCATTCCTTTTGTAAGTCTTGGATCTTCAAGTTGCTCGCAAATTGCAACTTTATAACCTTTATTAACTAATTTTTCAATATATGGTGATACTGAGTGAAAAGGAACACCGCACATAGGTATTCTTTCATCTAAGCCAGCATTTTTTCCAGTAAGTGTAAGTTCTAGCTCTCTTGATGCAAGTATTCCATCTTCAAAGAATAGTTCGTAAAAATCTCCAAGACGAAAAAATAGAAGTTCATCTTCATACTCTTTTTTAATATCCATGTATTGCTTCATCATAGGGCTAAGTTTGTTATAGTCTACTTCACTTCTATTCATAATACTTTCCTCTTAACTTCTAATAACTTATTATAACAAAAAATATAAAAAGTTGAAGATTTTTCTTCAACTTTCTATTAATTTGAATCTGAATTTTCAGATAGATATAAATCATTATAAATTTTAGATTTTTTTAGTAACTCTTCATGAGTTCCACTATCAACTATTTTACCATGATCAACAACATAAATTTCATCTGCATCAATTATAGTTGATAATCTATGAGCAACAACAACTACTGTGTGATCAGTAACTAAATTATCTATTGATTTTTTTACATATTCTTGTGAGTTATTATCAAGAGCACTTGTTGCCTCATCAAATAAAATTACTTTAGACTTTTTAGCAAGGGTTCTTGCTATAGCTAGTCTTTGTTTTTGACCTCCAGATAAGTTTACTCCACCTTCACCTAAGATTGTATTATATTTTTTAGGGAGGCTCATAATATAGTCATCTAGATAAGCCATTTTAGCATATTTTCTTATTTCAGATAATGTGATGTTTTCATCTATTAATTTAAAGTTTTCTTTTATAGTACGATTAAAAATAAATGGTTCTTGTCTTATAATTGAAATATTTTTGTTTAAACTTGATTCTGTTAAATCTTTAATATTTACATCATCAAGTAGGATTTCACCTTTATTAACATCGAAAATACGCGTAACTAAGTTAAATAAAGTTGATTTACCCTGTCCAGATTTTCCAACTACTGCAATCTTTCTATTTGGTTTTAATATAAGGTTGAAGCCTTTTAATGTTAAGTCTTCATTTGGGTAACCAAAAGAAACATTTTTGAACTCTAATACCCCTTTTACATTCTTTAATTCTTTAAATCCATAATTAACATCAGCATATAATCTGTTTTCCAAAATTTCGTTTACTCTTCCTAAAGCAACTTTTAATTTTTGAAATTCAATTGTAAAATCTTCAATTTCTTCGATTAACCATGTATATCTATAAATATAATATGTCATAGCAACAAAGAAAGTTAAACTAACATGCCCATAATAACACTCTATTCCTGCAGTAATAAATGAACCTACTTCTAGAATTGTTCTTAGAATAGAAGTTGTAATTCCAAAATTACGATTTAAAGTAATTTCTTTATTACTTGCATCATATATATCACGAACATTATTTTTAGCATCTTTAAGTAAATTTTTCTTTATACCTAAAGTTTTAATTTCTCTTATTCCTCTTACAGACTCTGTAACTAAAGAAGTTTGTTTATCTTGTTTTGCTTTTCTTTCTTTATGTGCACTTTTTAATCGAGGATTATAATATCTAAGTAAAAGAATCATAAATACTAATGCAACAAGAATTTCAATAGCAATAATATATGAATGATATAAAATATAGAAAAATATTACTGTGGTTGAAATAAATCCTGCAATAATTCTAATAATTCTTCCAAAAACAAAGCTTAAAGTTTCTGCATCTTGTGTAATACGGTTAATAATCTCACCAGATGTTTTTTCCTCAAAAGCAACAGCTGGTAAATTTAAAACTTTGTTATAGGTCTCGTAACTAATTTTACGGGACGCTTTATTTTCAATTTTTTCTAATCCTTTTCTTGAGTATATTCCGAAACAACTATCAATAATAAGTTCCATAGCAAAGTAAATAACAAAAAATAGAATTGCTTTATGAAGATTGTGTTTAGTAATATATTCAATTGCCGATCCGTTTAAATAACCGGTAAATAAAAATGCGAAAGATGATAAGAATAAACAAATATTAAAAATAACAAATTTTTTCCTATCTTCTTTAATAAATCGCCACAGAGGAATGAAGTCTTTAAATCTCTTCTTCATATATCCTCCTTATAAAAATAAAAACTACTTTTTTAATAAAGTAGTTTTCTTAAAAGTTTAAAAAGTTATTCCGAACTAAAATGCAGGAATACTTTCTTCCTTTTGAACTACCTTATTAAATTTTTTCTTTAAATCTAAAATACTCATATTCCCACTCCTTTCAAATTCAGATTCAATTAAACAATATCACTCAATCGAACGTATGTCAACTCTTTTTGGTTAACATAATTCGTTTTTGGTTTACTTATTAAAAAAATTGTATATATAATTATTATAAGGAGGTAGGAATGAAGAGAATATGGAAAAACTATAAACAAACCATACTCTTAACTTTATCACTAATTATTGGTACAATTGTTGGTTTAATTTTTAAAGAAAAAACTGAAGTATTAAAACCATTTGGTGATTTGTTTATGAATATGATGTTTGTTATTATAGTACCGCTTATTTTCTTAACTATTACAACATCGATCGCCAAAATTAAGCAACCAAAAAGACTTGGTAAAGTAATCGGATCTACTTTTTTAATTTTCTTAGTCACATCAATTGTTGCGTGCATCATTGGTCTTGGTGTTACATACTCTACTAAACTTGTTAAAACCCATGATGCAGTTAAAATTAAAGAAGCCTTAGGTGAAGTTACAGCTACTAAAGAAAAAGTAAATATCTTAGATAGAACTGTTCAAGCTATTAGTGTAAGTGATTTTTCACTTATTCTATCAAAAAATAGTATTTTAGCTATTGTAGTTATATCTATTTTATTTGGACTTGCAATTAATAAATCTAAAGAAGATGGTGAACCACTATTTAAAGTTCTTGATTCAGCTAATAAAGTTGTTTTAAAACTGGTGGATATAATCTTCTTATATGCACCTATTGGTCTTGGTTGTTACTTTGCTGCACTAATTGGAACCTTTGGTTCTGAAATTGCAGTCGGTTACTTAAGAACATTTATTATTTATACAGTTGTTGCTGTTTTATTCTACTTTATAATGTATTCACTTTATGCATTTATAAGTGGTGGTAAAAAAGGATTCAAGTTATTCTGGAAAAATATTATACCAGCAACAGCTACATCAATATCTACTTGTTCATCTGCAGCATCAATTCCAGCAAACTTAAAAACTTGTGATGGTATTGGCGTTCCAAATGATATTGCTGAAACTGTAGTACCACTTGGTACAAGTTTCCATAAAGATGGATCTGTTATTGGTTC
>CADACC010000028.1:8656-10192 GCA_902786275.1 uncultured Erysipelotrichaceae bacterium
AAAGTTACCGGAGTTGCTATGGTTGCTAATTTACTTGTTACAGCTGTTCCAGTTGGCGGTGGAACAATATCTGAAATGCTAATTTTATCGATGATGGCATTCCCAATTAAAGCTCTTCCAATCTTGACAATTATTGCTACAATCATTGACCCAGCAGCAACACTATTAAATGTTACTGGTGACTCTGCTTCATCAATGCTTGTAACCAGGGTGGTTGAAGGTAAAAATTGGCTTTCAAAAAAAAGTAAGAAAAAAGAATAGATTTAAATCTATTCTTTTTTTAATTAAAATTGACCATCATAGTAATATACAGTATTTTCTTTTGTAAAATTTGTATCTATTTCTTCTCTTGTTATCTTTTTTGTTGCAGTTTTATTTCCATTATAATTATATGTATCAATATAGAAGTCTGATGGATCATCACCTTCACCACTTCTTAATATATCAATAGTGTCATTATTATTTATTTTGAATCTAGAAATTGTTTCATTAGATAAACTATAGCAATTACCACTTACTATTTCTTTATCTTTTTCAGTTTTGATAGTAACATCTATTGTTCCAATAGTTGTATCATCATAGTAATCTGCTTTATATGAGATCATAAATGAATGATTTTTAGACACTATAGTTGCGTCTTTTAAACCAAATCCATCAAGAGTTTCTTTTTCTGATGTAGTTGTTGGAGTTTCTTCTACATTATTATCTAAATCCTCATATTTACGAAAACTTGCATCTGGGTCATTTTTAGCGTCTTCATAACTTTTTTTCATTTCATCATATGTCATATGACTAAAGATTTCTGTTTTAGATTTAAATTCACTTGCAGAAATGCTTTTGCATTTATATCCTTCAGTTATTATATTTCCACCCTTATATTCATATTCATATTTTTCACTTTGTTTAGATGCTGGAAATTGATATGTTTTAGAAAATTCTTCGTCCATAACAATCTTATTTTCATCTATTTCATATTTACCTGCAGATTCATATAATTGTGGACTAGCTAGAATATTTATATATCTTCCTTTAGTGTCATATTTAACATAATATGTCATTGGTCCATCTAAATCAGTTGATGGATTACAAACATAATATTTATCTTTAGAAAAGTACTTTCCTTCTTTTCCATCTTTACTTAAATACACTAAAAGTAGTAATCCTCCTAATAAAACTATTAATATACCTAAAACTAATAAAAGTAATCCTTTACAAGTTTTATTATCTTTAGTTGGAACTATAACTTCATTTTCGCTCATTATTCTCAATTCTCCTTTTTATTATAATTAAGTATATATCAATTTTTAAATAATATCAATTATATTAAAACAAAATAAAAATCCTGCTTCGCAGGATTTTTCATTAATTATTCTCTTTAATAATCTCTAATGCTTTATGCATTTTCATATCGTATTTAACTACTTCATCAGAGCCATATGCTTTTAATAGTTCGTCTTTAGTAATTCCATAATTTTTAGCCATTTCTTCAGCTTTAGCTTCAACTTCTTTTTTAGTAAAGTCGATTTTTTCAGCATC
>CADACC010000029.1 GCA_902786275.1 uncultured Erysipelotrichaceae bacterium
TATGCAGTTTCAGCTGCTTTTGCGAATGATAAACCTTCATCAGCGAATGATTTCTTTCTAGCTTTTTGCATTTGTGGAAGTACTGCGTTTACAGCGATTAGGATGATAACTGCTAAAATAACGATAACTGCTAATAGTTCTACTAATGTAAAACCTTTTTGACTTTTTTTCATTTATTTTTTCCCTCTTTCTATTTTATATATTTAGTATAATATAGGAAAAAATTAAAATCAACAAAAATATTATTAATTAATATTACTTAACACACTACTTAACACTTCTAAATTTTCAAATACGTTTTCTACCTTATCTTGAACTCTTAACTTATACTTTTTCTTAATATATTTAATAAAGTTTTTATAGTTAAGTTTATCCCTTCTTAATAGTTTTACCCACTCACTATTTTCTTTTAGATACCTATAATAGTCTTTTTTCTTGAGTAAATCTTTAACAATAAGTTCATCCATATTAATCATCAAATAACCCTTCGATATTTTTAGGACTTAATGGTTTTTTAATTTTGTTATAATTATTTCCTACTTTACTTGTAAGCTCTTTTACTAAATCAACTACCTTTTGGGCAGAATCAATATGTCCCTTAATTGAGTTTACATCAATATTCTTTACAATATCTTTTAAATTATTCAAATCTATACTTCGACTTTCTTTTTTATATTTATCCCATACTTCTTTATTATCTCCATATACATCATATACTTCATATAGTTTTTGAATAGAACCATTATTTTCTTTAATATAATTAATTAGATCAGGATTATTTTTTAAAAAGACTTTAAATTCTTCTTTTTTATCCATATAAAAAATCACCTTAATAAAGTTTATTTTATTAAGGTGATTTATATAACTAGATTTTAAAGTCATCTATAAAGTCATCTAAAGTAAATTCTTTAACTTCCTCTTTCATTATTGGTTCATCAGATATAATAACATCATCATCTTTTGGTGCATCAGTATTATCATTTTCTTCTTTTCCAATTTCAACATCTTTTTGTTTTATTAATATAGCTTTAATAAATACTTTTTCAATCATATATTTTGAAATTGAAGAACCAGTTGAAAGTGTATCCATAATTGGAATATCACTATTTTTAATTTCTTTTATTTCACTATCAGATTTTAAACATATTTGATCTCTTGATTCAGATGTAAATGAATCAATAATATGATAATCTTGAGTTTTTACTTTTTTAAGAATTAAAGAACCTTTCTTTGCTCTAGACATTGTTTGTAAATCAGTTAGTTTAACTCTTTTTGCAGTTTTATTATTAGTTACAACATTAATATATTCATCAGTATTTTTGATAACAGATAATGATACAAGTTCATCATCTTTTAGATTTATTCCTTTAACACCTGATGCTTTAGCACCAATAACTGGTACTTCAGATAAATTATATTGAACATAGTATCCATTTTTAGAAACCATAATAACATCTGATTTATCAAAACACTTAAATACTGATACTAACTCATCTTTATCATCTTTAAGTTTCATTGCAGTAAGTGGTTTAGAATATCTTGATACAATAAAGTCTTTATATAAAACTTTTTTAACCATACCTTGTTTAGTAGCTAAAACAAGCATAGAGTTATCATCATTATATATAACTGATGAAATAATTTTCTCATCTGGAGATAACATACAAATATTATTAATATGTTTACCTAGTTCTTTCCATTTACCTTCAGGAATTAAATGTACTGGTATAAAACAATACCTACCTAAATTAGTAAATAACATAATATTATTTAGTGTAGTTGTATCATATAAACCAATTACATAATCTCCAGGCTTCATAGTTGTTTCTTCTTCATCTGTATAAGATTTAGGAGAAACTCTTTTTACATAGCCTTCTTTAGTAACTACAACGATAGTATTTTCTTTAGGAATCATATCTTTCATATCTATTTTGATATCAGATATTTCATCTCTAATTTCAGTTCTTCTTTCGTTACCATATTCTTTTTTAATTTCTTGAAGTTCTTTTTTCATTTGAGTTTTTAAAATAGATTCATTATTTAAAATACTATTTAAGAACTCAATCATTTTTTGTAAGTTAGATTGTTCTTCTAATAATAAATTAACATCTGTATTAGATAACTTATATAGACGCATATCAACAATAGCTGTTGCTTGAATTTCAGTAAACTTGAATTCTTTAACTAAGTTTTCAATACAGTCTAATCTATTTTTAGATGCTCTAATTATTTTGATTACTTCATCTAAAATATCTACAGCTTTTAAGAAACCTTCAACAATGTGTAATCTTTCTTCAGCTTTTTTAAGATCATAACTTGTTCTTCTTAAAATAACTTCTTTTTGATGTGCTATAAAAGCATCAAGAATTTCTATTAAACCTAATTGTTTAGGTCTTCTATCAGAGATAGCAACCATATTAAAGTTATAGTTTATTTGTAAATCTGTATTTTTAAATAAGTAATTTAGTATTAATTCTGCGTTAGCATCTTTTTTTAGTTCGATAACAAGTTTAGCCATGTTTTCTTTATCAGATTCATCTTTAACATCAACAATGCCTTCAACTTTTTTATCTATCTTTATATCCTCTATTTTTTTTCTTAGAGGTTCTTTTAAAACATCATAAGGTATTTCATGAATAATAATTCTTTGACCTTTTTTATCACTTACAATTTCAGTTTTAGCTTTAACAACTACTTTACCTTTACCAGTTTCATAAGCTTGTCTTAAACCATCTTTTCCTTCAATAACTCCACCAGTTGGAAAATCTGGTCCTTTAACAATACCTAATATTGTATCAAGTCTACAATTAGGATTATCTATTCTATGAATGGTTGCATCAATAACTTCAGTTAAGTTATGAGGAGGTATATTAGTTGCGTATCCAGCAGATATACCTTGTGAACCATTAACTAAAAGGTTTGGAAAATTAGCTGGTAAAACAGTTGGTTCTAAATAATCATCTGAATAGTTTAAAGCCATTTCTACTGAATCACGCTCTATATACTTAAGCATTACACCAGCAAGCTTTGTTAATCTTGTTTCAGTATAACGGTATGCAGCAGGCCCATCGCCATCAATTGATCCATTGTTACCATGTATATCAATAAACATTTCTCTCATTTTCCATCTTTGAGACATGTTTATCATTGCACCATATATAGATGAGTCACCATGTGGATGATATTTACCCATAACATCACCAACAGCTTTAGCACATTTTCTGTATGGTTTATCATAAGTATTCTTATCTTCCCACATTGTATATAAAATACGTCTTTGAACAGGTTTTAAACCATCCCTTACATCAGGTAAGGCACGATCTTGAATGATAGATTTAGAATATCTACCAAATCTATCGCCCATGATATCTTCTAGAGTATAATCATATATTTTTTCTATTATATTTTTTGCATCAATTTGTTTTGCCATATATAATTACCTCCTAAAATTATCTTCTAAAGAGAAATCAACGTTCTCTTCAATCCATTCTTTTCTAGGTTCTACTTTATCACCCATTAAAACAGATACCCTTTTTTCAGCTAAAGCTGCATCTGTAATGGATACTTTAATTAAACTTCTTGTTTCTGGATTCATAGTTGTTTCATAAAGCTCATCAGCATCCATTTCACCTAGACCTTTAAATCTTTGTACTTTATAACTACCTTTAGTAGTTTTTTTCTTTTCTTCTAGTTCTTCATCAGTTGCAACATATTCTTTATATTTACCAAAGTCTAAGGCATATAAAGGAGGATTTGCTATATAAAGCATTCCTGCTTCAATTAACGGTCTCATAAATCTATAGAAGAATGTTAAAAGAAGTATTTGGATGTGTGCTCCATCATCATCGGCATCGGTCATGATTATTACTTTTCCATAGTTACTATCTTTTGGATCAAAGTCAGAGCCAATACCTGCACCTATAGCATAAGTTAAAGTATTTAATTCTTCATTAGCATTAATATCGTTACTAGATGCTTTTTCACAGTTTAAAACTTTACCACGTAGTGGAAGTATTGCTTGAGTTTCTCTATTTCTACCAGTTTTAGCAGAACCACCGGCAGAATCTCCCTCTACTAGGAATAATTCATTTATTTTAGCATCTTTACCGGTTGCTTTAGCAAGCTTACCAGATAAAACTTTTTCTTTTTTATCTTTACCTTTACCAGCACGAGCTGCTTCTCTTGCTTTTCTAGCAGCTTCTCTTGCTAGTTTACTTTTACTAGCTTTTTCAATTATAGTTAAAGCTATTTCTTTATTTTCTTCTAAGAAGAATTTTAAATGTTCATATGTAATTGATTCAGTAATACTACGAGCCTCAGGTGTGCCTAGTTTACCTTTAGTTTGACCTTCAAATTGTAATAATTTTTCAGGTATTCTTAAATTAATAACTGCAGATAAACCTTCTCTTACATCAGATCCATCAAATGTACCATCCTTAGCTTTAAGTAAATTCTTTTCTTTAGCATAATCATTAAAAGCTTTTGTAATACCTGTTTTAAAACCAACCTCATGTGATCCACCATCAACTGTTTTAACATTATTAACAAATGATAAAATGTTTTCAGAATAGCTTTCAGAATATTGCATTGCAATTTCTACTTCTATTCCTTCTTTTTGACCACTGAAATTAATTACTTTATGTAAGGCTTTTTTATTTTCATTTATATATTCAACAAAGTTAATTAAACCATTTTCATAATGGAATTTAGCTTCTCTTCCAGTTTTTTCATCAGCTACTTCAACAATTAAACCTGATAAAAGGAATGCACTTTCTTGCATTCTTTCGCAAATAGTTGTAAAAGAAAATTCACAGTTTTTAAATATTTCATAATCAGGTAAAAATGTAACAACTGTACCTGTTTTTTTAGATTCACCGATAAATTTAAGTGGACTTTCAACTTTTCCACCATCACAAAAGCGAATGTTAGCTATTTTACCATCACGATAAATTGTAACATCCATTTTCTTAGATAATGCATTAACAACAGATCCACCAACACCATGTAGTCCACCAGAAACTTTATAGTTTCCTTCCTCGAACTTGCCACCAGCATGTAAAACTGTATAAATTACCTCAGGAGTAGATTTACCAGATTCATGCTTTCCTGTTGGAACACCACGGCCATTATCAGCAACTGTGATTGATCCATCTTTACGCATTAATATTTTTACTATGTTTCCGTAACCATTAATTACTTCATCGATAGAATTATCAACGATTTCCCAAACTAGATGATGTAATCCTCTTTTATCAGTAGAGCCAATATACATACCTGGTCTTTTTCTAACCGCTTCAAGACCCTCTAATATTTTTATTGATGATTCATCATATTTATCTGTCTTCGCCATACTATTCACCTTTTAAATTATACCATTAAAAAAAAGATTAATGCAAGGTGACTTGACATTAATCTTTTTTATTTAAATCATAAGTTTCATTATTAAATCTAGCAAAAAGTGGAACTTCTTCTTCTTTAATAACAGGTTCATTTGATTCTTCCTTTGCAAGTTTTGGAAGTTCTGGAGATTTTTCTTCTTTAAGAGAAGCACTTTCAGTTATAAATGTTGGTTCTGAATCATTATCATCATTTTTTATTTCATCAAATCTTGAAATCTTTACTTCGTGAAAATTCTTAAATGGTTCTTCCTCATCTTTATTTATTAAACCTTGTTCTTCTTCAATCTTTAATTTATCTAACTCTTCAGAAATAGATTTAGATAATTCATCAAAACTAAAATCTTTAAGTACAGGTTCGTTACCACTTGATTCTATTTTTATAGCTTGACTTTCTTCTTTTACTTCTGGAATCTCTTCTGTAGTATTAGGCATAACTTCACTTACTGGAGCTAGTTCAAACTCAGCAGTTGTTTCCTTAACATATTCAGAATGATTAAAATCTATGTTTTGATCTGTATCATCACTTTTTAGATTTGCATCAATATTATCATCAGTTACAGCCTTATTAACAACTTTTTTCTTTCCAGAAAATAAAACTACAAAGAATAAAATTATTAAAACAGCAAGAAGTACAATTAAAGCCATAGTAACAAAATCATTGCATGCAATATATTCAATTAACTCATTCATTTAAGTGCACCACCTTATATTATTCTATAGTAAAATACTATCATAAAAATATATGTTTCGCAATAAAATATATGAAAAAAAGTTTTGACAACTTCGTCAAAACTTTTATTTTTCCTTTTTCTCTAATACTTCAGATAGTGTTGTTCCAAGTGTTGCTATACCTTTTAAATCTGATGGAATAATAAGTTTAGTTGCTTGTCCATCAGCCATTTTAGCCATAGTATCATAACTTTTAAGAGCAAGTACAGCTTGATCTGCTTTAGCATCTTTTAAAAGTTTAATACCTTGAGCTTCAGCTTCTTTAATTTTAAGTAAAGCTTCAGCTTCACCTTCTGCAATTTTAATTTGTGATTCTTTTTGAGCTTCAGCTCTTAAAATAGCAGATTCTTTTTCACCTTCTGCAATAAGAATAGAAGATTTCTTTTCACCTTCAGCTTGAAGGATTTTTTCTCTTCTTTCACGTTCAGCACGCATTTGTTTTTCCATTGCTTCCTGAATATCTCTTGGTGGAATAATATTTTTAACTTCAACACGATTTACTTTAATTCCCCATGGGTCTGTTGCTTCATCTAGAATAGAACGCATTTGTGTATTAATTGTATCTCTTGATGTAAGTGTTTGGTCAAGTTCTAGATCACCAATAATATTTCTTAGTGTTGTTGCAGTTAAATTTTCAATAGCACTAATTGGGTATTCAACACCATAAGTATAAAGTTTTGGATCAGTAATTTGGAAATAAACTACTGTGTCAATTTGCATTGTAACGTTATCTTTAGTGATAACTGGTTGTGGTGCAAAGTCTTTAACAATTTCTTTTAAAGTTACTTTATTTGATATTCTATCAATAAAAGGAACTTTGATGTGAAGACCATTTTTCCATGTTTCATGATATGAACCAAGTCTTTCTATAACATATGCTTTTGCTTGTGGAACAATTTTAATGTTAGGAATAATGATTATTAGAGCAATAACTAATAATGTAATTACTATAGGCATAAAATCTACTCTCCCTTCTTAACTATAAGCTTTACGCCATCTATTTTTGTGATGATTACTTCATCACCTTTTTCTATTTTAGTTGAAGAAATAGCACTCCATCTTTTGCCGTCTACTTTTACTTCACCAACATCATTTTTATTTGATATTTCCTCAGTACATATACCTGTCATACCAACTACTCTATCTAAATTTGTTTTTGTGTCATCTTTTTTTAGTAGTTTTTTAAGTATAGGTCTTGTTAGAACCATGATAAGTAATCCTGTGATACCAAATACCAAGAATTGGATATAAAAGCTTTCAGTAAATAATGAAACTACTAAAGCTATTGCAGCAGATGCAACAAACCAAATAGTAACTAAATTAATTGTAATAATTTCAACAAATGAAAGTATTAAAATTATAATAAGCCAATAAATCCAAGCTTCCATATTAACCTACTTTCTCTACTTTTAATTTAACATCATGACCATTTAGATCAAAACTTTCAGTTAAATTATCATCTTTTGTAATACTTAAAGATAATGTTTCATCTTTAATTTGCTAAACCTTCTAATATTAGATCTTCTGTTAATGTTGTATTTAAAATAACAAAATTGTTATTTTCAGAGCCAACATTAAATCCTTCTTTAGAAGATATTCTTATATCTACCATATCTTTTGTTACATCATAAGTTGTACCTGCTATATCCATAGATACAGTTTCATTATTTTCTAGTTTTAAGATATTTTCAGTAGATAAACTTTCAAGCTTATTTGCAAATTCTTTAATATTACTTCCAAATACTTTACCAACTTCTTTAAAGTTTGGTTTAACAAAATAGTTCATGTATTTAGATAAATCATCTTCAAATACTACTTCTTTAACATTTAATTCTTCTTTAATTAAATCAACTAAGTCATTTAATACCTTTTTAGTTTTTCCATCTAGAACTACTTCACTAATTGGTTGACGTACTTTAACTTTATTTTCTTCACGTACATTTCTACCAAGTGAAATTAAATCTCTAACTAAATCCATCTTTTCTTCTAGTTTTTCATCAATTAGTGATTCATCACATACTGGGAAGTCTGCTAAATGTACAGATTCTTCTTTAGTTAAATCTTTATAGATTTCTTCAGTAGTAAATGGTATAACTGGGGCACATAATTTACATAATCCAGTTAATACTTCATATGTAGTTATATATACACTTTTCTTAGAGTTATCTAAATCTGATGACCAGAATCTATCTCTGTTTCTTCTTATGTACCAGTTAGATAAATCTTCTGATACAAAGTTAGTTACTTCTTTAACTACGATATTTAAATCGAATTTATCAAAAGCATCAGTTACTACTTTGACTAATTTATTATATTTAGATAATAACCATTTATCGATTTCTTCTCTATCTTTTACAGGAACATCACATTTAGTTATATCGATTCCATCTGTATTAGCGTACATCTCAAAGAATGAATATGTATTTTTAAGTGGATTAAAGAATTTAGAATGTACTTCTTTTAAACCTTCTTCATCAAACTTAATTGGAGTCCATGTAGGAGATACATAAGGTAAATACCATCTTACAGTATCTGCACCATATTTATGCATAATAGTAAATGGTTCAACAGCGTTACCTTTTGATTTATGCATCTTTTGACCATTCTTATCAAGAAGCAATTCATTTACTAATACATTTTTATATGGAGATTTACCTGTTACAAATACACCAAGTACTAATAATGAGTAGAACCAACCTCTTGTTTGGTCAATTCCTTCAGCTATAAAGTCTGCAGGATATTGTGATTCCCATAATTCTTTATTTTCAAATGGATAATGATACTGTGCAAATGGCATAGCACCTGAATCAAACCAACAATCTATAACTTCTAGAGTTCTAGACATTTTTTTACCACATTCAGGACATTTAATATGAATATCATCAACATATGGTCTATGTAAATCGATTGTTTTAGGATCAACTTTTTCAATTGCTTTTTCAGCAAGTTCTTCTCTAGAACCAATCATTTCCATATGACCACAAGAACATCTCCATAAAGGAAGTGGTGTTCCCCAATATCTATTTCTAGATATTGCCCAGTCATTCATATTTTCAAGCCAGTTACCAAATCTTTTTTCACCAACAAATGTTGGGAACCAGTTAACTTTTTTATTTTCTTCAATAATTTTATCTTGAAGTTTAGTTACTTCTAGATAATATGATGGTCTTGAATAATAAACTAGAGGTGAGTCACATCTCCAGCAATGTGGATAGTCATGAACCATTTTTTGTTTTTTAAATAATTTATCGTTAGCTGCAAGCCATTTAACAACTTCTAAGTCGGCTTCAAAAATATTCATACCCTTCCATAAGCCATCAGTATAAACTGCATCTTCACCAACTGGATTTACATATGGAAGTTTATAGTTTTTACCTACTTTGGCATCGTCTTCACCAAATGCTGGTGCAATATGAACTATACCAGTACCATCTGACATTGTTACATAATTATCGCAAGTTACAAAGAAAGCTTTTCCTGAAACTTCTAAACTAGGTATTAATTGTTCATATTCAGTATATTCTAAATCTTTACCTTTATAAGTTTCTAATACTTCATATTCATCACCAAGTACTGATGATGCTAAAGCTTTAGCTAAAATAAATTTATAACCTTTAGATAAAACTTTTACATATTCTTCATCTGGATTAACACAAAGTGCTACATTTGAAATTAATGTCCAAGGAGTTGTAGTCCATACTAAGAAATATTCGTCTTTATCTTTTAGTTTAAATGGAACAATTACAGTATTTGCAGTAACTTCTTTATATCCTTGAGCAACTTCATGAGATGCAAGTCCAGTACCACATCTTGGGCACCATGGCATTATTTTTACACCTTCATAAAATAATCCTTCATCAAAGAATTTCTTTAAAATCCACCACTCAGTTTCAATGTAGTCATTATCATATGTTATATATCTATTATCTAGATCAATGAATTGACCCATTTCATCAGTTAGTTTTCTAAATGCAGTTTCGTTTTCCCATACTGTTTCTTTACAAAGTTTATTAAACTTTTCAATACCAAATTTTTCGATATCAGATTTTCCGGTAAAACCTAATTTCTTTTCAACATTAACTTCAACAGGAAGACCATGAGTATCCCATCCAACTTTTCTTAAAACTCTTTTACCTTTCATTGTTTGGTATTTACAAAAAGAGTCTTTTAAGAACTTAGCTACCATATGGTGTAAGCCTGGCATACCATTAGCTGTTGCAGGTCCATCATAAAAAACCCAGTTATCTCTACCAGTTCTGTTTTCAATTGTTTTGTTTAGGATATCTTGCTTTTTCCATTCTTCTAGAATTGAAGTTTCAACAAGATTTACCTCTCTTTTATCTAGTTCTTTAAACATAATTAACTTCTCCTTTCTTTAAAAAAACCACGTAATCCATGCCAAAGGAGCATAGTTTACGCGGTACCATCCTTAATTATACTTAATTACATTCTAACGAATATTAATGAAATCATATCCGGAGTTAATTACTTATTTTAATGTTCACTAACTCAGCTCGCAAGTGATTTTCAACTATATTTTTCTTATTAAACTTTCACCTTAATGTTTAACTCTCTAAAAGATACTTTAATAGTTTACTCTTCTTGTTCATCGCTTTTTCTAAGTCGTATATTACCATATTATTTTAAAAAAAGCAATTAGTTACTATACTAATTACTTTTATTTATTTTTTACTCTTTGATGAGATTGAACTGGATTTAAGAACCCTTTAAATAACTCTTCAGGAGTTTTTACATACTCAGTTTTCTTAACACAAGGATTCTTTTGAGAATATAATATAACTTTAACATCAACTGCATAGTCTTCTCTAAGTTCTCTAAGCATCTCATTTAGATAGTCATCATTTAATTCTTTAACAGCATCATCAATATGTATTACATTATTTTTTAAATTCTTATGGTCCTGATCATAATCAAGCATGCTAGATATATATTCTGATAATCCATTTAAAAGATTAGTTACACACATATATTCACTATAATGTTTTCTAAGATCAGTTACTTCATAAATAATGTTTGGATAAACAGCTAATTTATTCTCAAATTTATCTGCATCAGGCGCTTGTACAACATATGGTCTAGTTGATAAAACGTGTAATCCTAGGTTAACAATATCTCCTTGCGCTTTTTTATTATGATAAATTCCAGGTTTTCTTAATCCACCACAATAATAAAGCATTTGATCTTTTGCTACAAATCTTTTATCTGGATAAAACTGTTTTGAATATATATCATCAGCAACATTAACAGTTGTTGGCTTATAGTATTCTGCATCCATAGATAATTCTTTTTCTTTTTTATTAATATTTTTATTTAATCTAAATGTAAATTTATCCTCATACTTTTGACTATTAGAAATAATAATATCAGATGTGTTATTTACAGTAATCCAAGGTAAAATTTTAGAAACACGTTCGTTTAA
>CADACC010000030.1 GCA_902786275.1 uncultured Erysipelotrichaceae bacterium
TATACAAAAGCATATATAAAACACCTAATTAATGCAGAAGAATCATTCGGTGCTAGATTACTATCAATCCATAACTTAAGGTTCTTAATGAGACTTATGGAAGATATAAGAAAAAATATTAAAACATCTACACTAGAAGAGTATCGAGATGAATTCGTTAAAAATTATTACCATAAGGATGATGTAAATGAATAGAATTATTGTTCCAGGAACTATTATTATAATTATATTGATGATTGGAATTCCAACATATATAAATGTAAGAAAAGATCATGAACAAAAAATGACATCTGTTGTAAATAAAAGAATTATTGAAGCAACTAAAAAGTGTTATCTTGATGGTAAATGTGATACTAATTATATAACTTTACAAGATTTATATGATAAGGGATATTTAAAAAAACAAACTGACCCTTTAACAAAAAAATATTATGATCCTGAATCAAAAATAATAAAAGAAAATGAAAAAATTACTCTAAAACTTAGTTAGAGTAATTTTTTTCTTTATTTTTAGAAATTATTCCAGCAATAATAGCAATTATTAAAATAATTATATAGTAAAGTAAAACTCCTAAAGTAAAGTTATTAAAAGTTATTAAATTTAAAAGTATTAATATAATCCATATTTTAACACCCGATCTAAAGCCACTTTTATAACCATTTAAGGGGCTTTTTCTGCTTGATATGTAAGAATAAATAAATACATAAAAATAGTTCAAAATAATCTCTAAAATTGAGAATAATTTATAATTAAAGAATATGTATTCAAATAAAGTAAAAATAAAACTTGTAAGAATAACTACTAAAATATAACTTATACTAAGTTTATACTTATTAATAACGTTTTTCACTATAATCACCTTAATAAATAATATTATTTTGACTAAAAAAATATTCCAAAGGCCATAATATATTTAGGTGATAAAAATATGGAGATGTTTAGTATACTTTTTAGGACATTATTCTTTTATTTCTTTATCTCAGTATCATATAGAATTATGGGTAAGCGTGAAGTAGGTCAACTCGGCATTATTGATTTAATTGTATCCATACTTATTGCAGAGTTAGTTGCAATTAGTATAGAAAATACTCATGATTCAATTGCACTTACATTAATGCCTATATTAATGCTTGTTATTTTAGAAATTAGTTTTGCTTTCTTTTCATTAAAATTTAGAAAATTCAGAATCTTCTTTCAAGGTAAACCTGCACTTATTATATGTGATGGGAAAATAAACTATCATGAACTAATAAAACAAAGATATTCACTTGATGATTTGCTTTTAAATTTAAGACAACAAAAAGTCAAAAGTATCGAGGATGTCGAATATGCGTTTTTAGAAACAAATGGAAAATTATCTATATTTCCATATAATAAAAATAGGAGAATCTTTCCTTATCCATTAATAATTGATGGAAATATTATAAAAGAATATCTAAATAAAACGCCTTATTCAGCAAAAAAACTCTATAATGTAATTCTTGAAAATAATTTAAATATTAAAAATATATTTTATGCTTTCTATCAAAATAATAAGATATTCATTATTAAGAAAGATGATAAAAAAACTTTCTTAGATAATAAAGACATAAGGTTATAACTGTAGCAATACTTAATATTTCTGTATATATTAAACTTTTAAATCCAAATCCTACTAAAATAAATATTGTTAAAGACAGATATTTTATTATCATATTAATAAAAGATATTTTAAATATCTTTTTTTCTTGATCAAAAACCTGTAAAAATGTAAGTAATGGAGATTCAAGATAAAATAATATAAAAAATGGAAGAAGCATTCTTAAATAAATATATCCCTTATCGCTTGAAAATAACACTATCATAATGTCTCTCCCAAAAATGAATAAAATTATAATAAAAATAATACTTAAAGCAAATATAATTCCAAGAACTTTATAAATAATAAATTTTATCTTTTTATATTCATTATTCTTTTTATATCTAGTAAGAGGAGCAATTAAATTATTTTGAAGTGCTACTAAAAAGAAAGACGGTATTAAAAGAATCTGCAATGTATAACCATTGTAATATCCATAATTAAGCCTAATAAAATCCACATTAATTCCTTTAAATATAAGTAAATTAGTTAATATAATAGGCTCTAAAAAGTAGCTAAAACTACCTAATATTCTACTTGATAGTAAAGGAAAAGACTTATTTAGTAAACTTGCAGAATATTTAGTATCAAATTTATATTTTAACTTTTGAATATTAATTCTTTTTGGCAAAAAAATATAAAGTATAATAAACGAAAAAACTTCACAAATTAAATTAATAAAAAGATAAAATACAGTACCATAAAATACTCCTTTAACTACTATTTTTCTTAGGAATATAATTATTAGAAGTAATTTTATTATTTCTTCTGAAACATTTGAAATAATAACTGGTACAATAAATTCTTTTCCGAAAAAATATGCTTTAATAATGCTAGTAACTGCAACAAATGGTAGGGTAAATGATAATATTCTTAGCAAATAAGCACACCTAGAATTATGTAAAACACTAGTGGCAAAATAATTTGAAAACAAAATAGTTATAATTATTAAAATTAAATCAATTAAGAGCATAATCCAAAGTGAATTAAAAAATATTTTGCTTTTTCTTTCTTTATTTTGAGCAATTAATTTAGTTACAATAGTTGGAATTTGAAAAGATGATATTGTAAGTAAAAGAGTATATGTAGGAAGAATTAAAGATAAAAGTGAAACCCCTTCTTCTTTTAAATATCTAGTGTAAAGTATTTTAATAATGAAACCTAAAATTTTTACGATTAATCCGCCTATAATTAATAAAATTGTGTTTTTTAATATTCTGTTTTTTTGCATTTTTCACCTTTATAAATATATCTAACTGTTATATAATATATGTTGAAAAAAGATTATTAATGAAAGGTTTGATGTTATTATGGATCAAGTTAAATTTAATTCAATTGATGAACTATATAATAGATTAAAACCTGCATTTAAAATTAAAATAGAAGAGTTAGAAAGAAAGAATATTCTAAATATTGAAAACAAAGATTTATGGATGTACTTATCTAAAACTAAATGGCAAAGTAAAGAGAATCTTGAACTATGCGATATGGTAAGTGATATTCTTAATCTAGATGAATATGATTTTTTGAAATATATTAATAATAAAAAATAGGTGAAATATTATGAATGATGCAGAAAAGCTTTATAATGAACTTTTAGAGCGTATCAAAAAAAGTAATAATTATACAGAAGATGAGATTAATAATATAATTAAAGCTTATGAATTTGCAAAAGAGAAGCATAAAGGAATGAAAAGATTATCAGGTGATGATTATATTATCCATCCGCTTTCTGTTGCTTTAATTTTATTAGATTTAAATACCGATGCTCTTACAATAGAGTGTGCTCTTATTCATGAAGTTATGAATAATGGTGACACATACTTTAATGAAATTGAAGAAGAATTTAATACTGAAACAGCAAAAATTGTTGATTCAATTTCAAAAATTAATAAACTTGAACTTCCAGATGAATCAGAATCATCTGCAATATATCTAAGAAAAGTACTAATTGGTCTTGCTGAAGATGTTAGAGTTCTATATATTAAACTTGCAGATAGACTACACAATATGAGAACAATATGGGCAGTAAATCCAGAAAAACAACTGGAAAAAGCTAAAGAAACTTTATCTGTATTAGTACCTATTGCCCATAGATTAGGTATTAATTCAATTAAAAGTGAACTAGAAAATTTATGTTTAAAATATTTAAAACCAGATGTTTATAAAGATATTGAAGAAAGATTAAATGCATCTAAAGAAAACTTAAAAGAATGTTTAGAAGATATGAAAGAAGAAATATCTGACATATTAACTGAAAACAATATCAAATTTGAAATTAAAGGTAGAGTTAAAAGCATCTATAGTATTTATAATAAATTACATAAAAAAGGTAAAAAATGGGAAGAAATATATGATATCCTAGCCCTAAGAGTTTTCTTAGAAAAAGAATCTGATTGCTATTTAGCAGTAGGTTTAATCCATTCAAAATTTAGACCTGTTCCTAAACGCTTTAAAGATTATATAGCTAATCCAAAAGAGAATATGTATCAATCACTTCATACAACTGTATTTGGAGTAGATGATCAATTATTTGAAATTCAGTTAAGAACATATGAAATGGATGAAATTGCCGAAAAAGGATTAGCATCTCACTGGTCTTACAAAGAACAGGGTGCTAAAAAGATTCAAAATATTATGGAACAAAAACTTGAAATGTTCAGAACTATTATTGAATCAAATAATGATGATGAAGATTTATCTAATCAAATGCATCAAGAGTATTTTGATGATTTAATATATGTATTTACTCCAAAAGGAGATGTTGTTGAACTTCCAAAAGGATCAACCCCAGTAGACTTTGCATATAGAATCCATTCAGATGTAGGAGATAAAACAATTGGAGCTATAGTTAATGATAATATAGTTCCACTTGCATATGAACTTAATGATAATGATATTGTAAGAATTAAAACATCAAGTGATGCAACGCCTAAAAAAGACTGGCTAAAATTTGTTAAAACTAGCCAGGCTAAAAATAAAATTAGATCTTTCTTTAGTAAAAAAGACCGAATGACATATATTGAAAAAGGTAAAGAACTTCTTTATAAAGAGTTAAGAAGAAGAAGTATTGCTCAATCTGACTTCTTTATTGATGAAAATATCAATAAAATATTAAGTGATTTAAAACTTAATGACCTTGATGATTTATATTTATCAGTTGGTTCAACTAGATATACTGCAGGTTATATAGTTAACTTAACAACTGAAGACAAATCTGTTATTCAAGATGCTTTAATTGAAAGAATAAGAGCTAAAAGTTCTCACCATAAATCATCTGATGATAATGATATTATTGTTGAAGGCGAAGGAGATATAGCAGTTAACCTTGCTAAATGTTGTAAACCAATTCATGGAGAACCAATTATAGGTTACATAACTAAAAATCAAGGTATAACTATTCATAGACTTGATTGTCATAATATTCAAGATAAAACTGATAGATTAGTTCAAGTTTCATGGAATGAAGCATCAAATAAAGTCTATAGAACTGATTTACTAATTGAAGTAGATAATATTGGTAATTATTTACTTGATATTGTTTCAACTGGAGCAATATTAAAAGTTTATGTGGATGCAGTTGAAACTCATACAACTGATACAAATACAATCTATGATATTACCGTTAAAGTAAACACTTATGATGAACTAAATAACTTTATAAAAGAACTTAGAAAGTTGCCATTTGTCACAAATGTAACAAAGAAAAGTTAAAAACTAGTCAATTAATTTGACTAGTTTTTTTATTACTGATAAAATTATCTTAGAGATAGAGGTGTATCTATGGCAAAGAGTAAATATACTTACTTATTATATGATAAAAACAAAAATCCACTTCCTGTTAAACCTAAAGAAGTTCAAATATTTGAGTTTATTAAGCCTATGTACCCAGGAATAGATATTGATATAAATGATGCTATTCATTTATTTAATAATATGTTTTCATCAAATAGAGAACTACTTGATGCTATTATCGCAAGGTATAATAATAATCCAAGTAATGTAGTTAAATTAAACAAAGATGATTTTTGTTATGTAAAACTTGTAAGCAAAAAATTTGAAAATATTTATGGTCTTCCTAAAATTGAAGATTACTCCTCAAAAGAAAATTACGAAGATAGAGAAAATTTTTTAGTACCAATAATTTATAAAGATGATTTAGTTAAAGAAGACAAAAAAGTAGGAACATCTTTTATTAGACCTGATGAAGTCTATGCATTTATAAATCCTGAAGAATTACAAATATATGCATATACACCCGCTAATGATAGAGATTTAAATGTTTCGTACAGAAGATTTGAAAGAGTAAAAGAATTTCTAATTAGTTTAAGAAAATATATAGAAAAGGTTGAACTTGCAAGAAAAAGAAAGCTTGGATATGACCAAAAAGATGAAAAAGGTTCTATATATTATAGAACTATGGTAGATGCAATTATTTTTCATCAAAAAATATATGATATATATGCAAGATATTGTAGAAAATACGTGATAGGAGAAACTGAAATAGCACCTATAGTATTTGAAAGATTAATGGTTTTTTCTAAATCAGATTTACAAAATTTTAAAGAACTATATAAGGATTTTCCAAAAGAAAGAAAAAATCCTGAAGCTATGGAAAATTTAATTCAAGAGATTGATGAAAAAAGAAAAGAATATATAAAGCAACACGAAAAAGAAGAGAAAAAAATAACTGATGAAATTAGAAAAAAAGAAAAAGATTCTGCAGACATTGCTTCAGTAATTGAAGCTGAAATTAAACAGGTTGCATATATAAATGAAGTTAATGATAAACTTGGAACAAACTTCACTCTTGGCGACACAAAAGATCAGTCAATCAGTGATTTTATAGAAGACGAACATGAAATACCATCACCAGCAGAACCTCCAGAAGATGAACCAGAAATGCAAAATAACGAACCACAAGATATTCAAGATGTAATTAAAAGTGAAAGAGAACAACAAGATTATATAAATAAAATAAATGCGGAATATGATACAAGTTTCACTCTTGGTGATATAGATATTCCATCAGTAAATGATTTCGTTGAAAATTATAATCCAGATGATATTTCAAGATCATAATTTAGCAAAAGAAATAAACTCCTTTTAAAGGAGTTTTCAAGTTTTTAAATATAAATTTATTGTGATCATAAATACTGATTTTAGTTGACTAAATGCTAGTTAAATACTATAATACATGTATAAATATTAATAAATTTTCTATGGAAAAAGTAGCTAAGTAAATATTTTAATAAAAGAGAGCATCTAGAAGCTGGAAATGATGTATTAAAATTACTTATGTGAAGAACATTTTCTAGTAAAAATAGAAACGCTTTATACTTAAGCGATATTAAAGTAATTGAGAGTACCTAAGTAAAGTAAGGTGGCACCGCGGATTAGTTAGTTCGTCCTTACAGTTATTTAGGTTTTTTTATTTAAAAAAGGAGGATT
>CADACC010000031.1 GCA_902786275.1 uncultured Erysipelotrichaceae bacterium
TAGATACATTATAAAAAGAAATATTATTAAGATATTTCTTTTTTTATATTTATGATTATATATAAAGAAAGAAAATATTGTTATAAATAGAAAGAAAAGTGAATTATAAATATTTATATAGAAATTATTTTTGATTACAAAATATATTGTAAAAACAATTATATCAAATAGTAATATTAATTTAGATTTGTTTATATTAATATCGTTATTATTTAATATATAATATGATGATATTGGTAAAATAAGATATATTATAAATAGAATTTTATGATTAACATTTATATTAAAAAGTTTTAATACAAATGTAATTATTAGTGAAATAAGTATAACAATTAAATGATAATTTAAAAATAATATTTTAAATAAATCAACAAAAAAATATACTATACATTTTTTATATTCTTTAAAATTTATTTTGTTAAATAGTTTATATAATATCCCAATTAAGATACCTAAAAATAATATGTTATTATCTGATAGAAAAAAGATTTTTTTATGTAAGTATAAAATACTGTTTATATCAATAAATAATAATAAACTTGAAATAAAAATACTATAAAATAAATAAATCAGCAAATTTAATCACCTAATTAAATATAATTATTTAAGGAGGAATTATGATTAAATTTTTATATAAATTAGTTGGTATATTCTTTTCAGCTTTTATTGTATTTCTTATATTTATAAACTTTAATTTATTTAGTTTTAAAGATAGTTTTATTATTAGATTATATTATTCGGTTAAAGTAAATTTAATATATTTTATTTATTACTTTTTATATCTAGTGGTTTATTTTAGGTACATTTATCATAAATAAATTATATAAGAATATAATATATATATGAAAAATAAAATATATATTATAATTACTATCTTTTGTTTTTTATTAACTGGATGTTTAAAAAAAGAATCTCCAACAACTGTTGTATCAAAATATCTTGATTCTTATATTAAACTTGATGATTTTATTATTAAAGAAATAAATAGAGTTATTGATGAAAATGATGAGTTTAATGAAGAACATAAATCAATTTATAAAGAAATATTAATTAATCAATATAAGTCTTTAAAGTATGTTGTTTTAGACGAAGAAATTGATGGAAATAACGCTTTAGTTAGAGTTAATATAACAGTTAATGATTTAAATATAGCAGAAGAGAATGCCTTTAATTATGTATCAAAAAATCTAAAGAATTATTATAATGATAAAAATGAATTTGATAATAATAAATATATTACGGATAAATTAAATGCTATGAAAAATGTAAATGAAAGAAAAGATTATGAAATTATATTTTATTTAGAAAAAAAGAATAATGAGTGGTTTATGCATGATCCAACTGATGAAGATTTAGAAAAAATACATGGTATATATAGAGAAAAATAATCATACTATGTGTTATGAAAAAAATAATTTTATTAATAATATGTTTTATTTCTTTTTCTTATAAAGTAAATGCATCATTTATTGTAATGAACCAGGATAACCATGAAGTTTTAAGTGGTGATAATATTCATCAAAAAAGATTAATAGCATCAATTAGTAAGGTTATGACGGCGTATATTGTAATAAAATATACAGATATTAATAAGTATGTAACTATTAGTGAAGAAGTCCTTAAATCCCATGGAAGCTCTATATATTTAAAAGTAGGCGAAAGAATCAAAGTAAAAGATCTTTTATATGGCCTTCTTTTACGAAGTGGTAATGATGCGGCTTTAGCGCTTGCTTTGTATGCATCTTCTTCAGTTGATGATTTTGTAAAACTAATGAATAAAGAAGCAAACTTGATTGGAATGAAAGACACTTTATTTCAAAATCCATCAGGTCTTGATGATGAAGATTCATCAAATATATCAACTGCATATGATATGGCTTTATTAACAAGCACTGCAATGAAAAATAATGTGTTTAAAGATATATTTAAAACTAAGAAATATACTGTTAAAACCAATCTTAACTATCATATATGGTATAACAAAAATAAAACATTATTTTTAAGTAAATATATCACTGGTGGAAAAACGGGATATACTAAAAAAGCTAAAAGGACTTTAATAACAACGGCATCTAAAGATAATATGAATGTTGTTGCAGTAACTTTAAATCAAGCAGATGATTTTAGATTTCATTTAGAAAAATATAAGAATATATTTTTAAATTATAAAAATTATCTACTTTTTAATAGATATATGATTAAAGCTGATAATAAACATATTAAAAATAAATATTTGTATAGTAAGAATAATTTTTATTATTTATGCAAAGAGAGTGATTTAGAAAATATTTCATCTATTTATAACATATATAAAATGAATAATTATATAAATAATACAATTGTAGGTGAAGTTATTATTAAAAAGAAAGATGAAATATTATTTAAAGAACCAATATATTACTTTAAACCTAATTAGTATGTTATAATCTTCTTAGGTGATTTTATGGAACGCTTACAAAAAGTTATTGCAAATAGTGGTTATACGTCTAGAAGAAATGCTGAAAAACTTATTTTAGATGGAAAGGTAAGTGTTAATGGAGATATTATAACTGAACTTGGTGTTAAGGTTAATCCAAGTGATGAGATAATGGTTAATGGAGCTTTAATCTCTTCTCAAACTAAGAAGTTGTATTTTCTTCTTAATAAACCAAGAGAGGTTATTTCTAGTGCCAGTGATGACAAAGGAAGAAGAACTGTTGTTGATTTAATCGATACAACAGAACGTATTTATCCAATTGGCCGACTTGATTATGATACAACAGGTTTAATTATATTAACTAATGATGGAGATTTAACAAATCATCTATCTCACCCCAGAAATAATATTAAAAAAACATACCTTGCAAAAATTGAAGGTATATTAAGTAAGGATGATATTATTAATTTAAAAAAAGGTATTGTTATTGATGGAAGACGTGTTGATACTTCAAACTTTAAAGTTAAACAAAAAGATCTTTTAAAGAATACCTCACTTGTTGAAATAACTATTGTTGAAGGTAGAAATCATATTGTTAGAAATATTTTTGCTTCTCTTAAACATGATGTTATTAAACTTACTAGAACGAATTATGCTTTTCTATCATCAGATAATTTAAAATCTGGTGAGTATAGAGAACTATCTCTTAAGGAAGTAAAAAAATTATTTAGTTTATAAAAAAACATTTCCAATATGGAAATGTTTTTTATTCAGCAGTAGTAGTATCATTGCAATTACAGTTTTCACAACCACAATTACAATTTTCATCGCCTGTGCATTCTTCACAGCAGCTGCATGATTTTTCTTCGTTACAATTACAGTTTTCTTCTCCTAATTTAATTGCTCCAGTTGGACAAGATTCAACAGCACTTTTTAAACTAGGTGATTCTAGGTTTTCTTGACTAATTACACTAGATAGACCATTGTCATTAAAATCAAAATGTTCTGAATCTATCGCAACGCAAGCGCCGCATCCAATACATTGTTCTTCATTAACACATAATTTACTCATAATTTTATCACCAATATAATTATAAAAAACTAAAATATAAAAATCAATTATATTGTTTAAAAATGTACAATTTTATGATATTATTTATGTAGATTGGAGTAGAGGATATGCAAACAAGAATGGAAAAATATACTGATGCTCATGAAGAAATTGGTCAAAGATATAAACGTAATGAAGAACTTTATAAAAAGATATCTGATCAAGAACTTGATAAGTATACAGTTAAAACTAATGCTACTGTAATAGGTGATCAAGAACCTAATATCGATGTTGAACATATTAAAAAAATTCTTGAAAAAAGATATAACGAAACTCCAAAACGTAAATCTATTGTAGTTCCTGATGATGATTCTGTAGAAGTAGTAAATGATATTGAAACAAAGGAATATGATATTAATTTAATATTAGAAAAAGCTAAAGAACAAGAAAATAGTGATTATGATAAAAATCGTTTAAAGAAATTAAGAGATACTCAATATGATATCTTAAAAGATTTAAATTTATCTGAACCTAAGTCTAAAGAAGAAGAGGTTAAAGAAAAAGATGAATTAATGGAACTTATAAACACTATTACACAAAAAGAACTTGAAAATAAAAAATCAGAAGATCCACTTGATTTATTTCCAGATTTAAAGGGAAGTGAAAACACTGTGGTTCTTGAAGGTATGAAAGAAGAAGTTGCAGATGCTTTAGAAGAGTCTAAAGAAAAAGATGTAGATGAATCTTTTTATACTACATCAACTGTATTTACTCAAAGTGATTTTGATGATTTTGAAGATTTAAAGAAAGAAGTTAAAGGACATAAAATAGTTCTTGGAATTATTACAGCACTTATTGTAATTGCAATTGTTGTATGTATACTTTTAGTTTTAAATAACTTTGTTGGAATTAATATATTTAAAAGATGATTATATAATCATCTTTTTTCATATAATTATTTATGAAGAAAGTACTAAAATATAAAAAATTATTATACGTTATATTAATTATTATAGTATTTTTATATTATTTATTATTCTTAGGTAAACTTTATTTAAAGAGATTAGATAATTTTATATCTCATAACAACAATTTAATTATTAATAAAGAAGTTGCTAATTATATTAAAGATAATAATCTTGGAGATATTCCATCTTTATATGTTATTAAGTACAATGAAAAAGGTGAGATAATATCAAGTTCGCTTGATTCAAGAAAGATTAATGAATATATAGGTAAATCGATAAAAAAATTATCATCATCTATTGATAATAAAATATATATATCATATATTGAAAAATACTTTAAAACTTTAAAGATAAATAATCGAAAATATATATTAGTACCTTTTGGAATAGTTACAAATAATCCTTTTCTATATAATTTCGGTCCTAAAATTGTTTTGTCATATGATTTAATTACATCACTTTTATTTAATGTAGAAGTAAATATAAAAAACTATGGACTTAATAATGTTATTGTTGAAACATATTTAACGGTAAAAATAGAACAAACAATTTTAAAACCAGTTGTAAATAAAGTTACTACTTATAATAATAAATTTTTACTTTCAACAGATATTGTATATGGTAAAGTATCAGATTACTCAGGTTATAATTACCTAAAGTATGATGGGTTAGTTAAATAAAAAAATATATGATATAATACAAATAGGTGATAGATATGAATAAAGTTACTATTAACAATAGAACTTATGAAATAATTAAAAATGAAAAAGACGCTATTGATATTGATGTATTAAAAGATAAAATAACAGATTATTATGATAGTTTTGACTATATTGTTGGCGATTATGCATATGGAAAAGTTAGATTAAAAGGATTTAATGATAAAGGTAATAAAAACTTTAAACCAATTAATGATATTGCAAATTTGGATAAGTATATTCAAAACTCTTGTGCCTTTGGTTGCAAATGGTTTTGCATCAAAAAAGAATCTAATAAAGATTGATTTAAAAAGTCTGATTTGTTATAATTACTTTTAGAATAGGAAGGGATAAAAATGGCAAAGGTATTACTTGCTCTTGCATCAGGTCAACAATCTGAAAAAGAACTCATAACATCATTTATTAATGATGGTGTTCAATATATTATATTTGATGGGGAAAGTACTGGCTCTATGGGTCTTCCTATTATTTTAGTTGGCAAAGATAATTATGGAAAAGTTGTAGGTATTACAGATGCAGAAGAGTGGAAACTTGCAAAAAATTGCCTTAAGAAAATTATTTCAGGTGAACAAGTTGAATATGCTTATGTTCCATCTCAATTAAATGCTGATGATATTTATTATCGTCAATTAACACTTCCTATAGCTTCATTTGATTTGTTAAAGAATTCTTATGTGGCTCCAGAGGCACCAAATAGTTCTCAAGTAACAGCATCAGATAACACTCCAATTTTTGAACCAATTCAACCTGAGGATATTATAAACTCAGTTTCATCCCAAACTGGGGTAGGAGAAACTCCTATTTTTAATGAACCAGCTACAAATGCAGCACCTGTTACTAGTGAACAAATTAATAATAATTCTGTTTCAATACCTGGTTTTGAAGCATTTACTCCTGAATATAACAATAATCAAAGTAATTTGAATTCTAATACTATTGATAATCCAAGTGTTGATACTAATTCTACAAATGCTGCTCTTAATAACAATCAAAATAATTATGAAGAATTAAAAAGAGAGTTTATGGCATCAGCTGAAAAATTATTTGATGATTTATATAAAAAGTTTAATCATATTGATTAAACTTTTTTTATATACTTAATTAAGTGATAATCATGAAAGAACTAATTAATTTTTTTTATAATATCGAAGTTACTTCATTAGACGATAATATTGTCAGAGATAATAATAATATTTATATAATAAATAAAATTAATGATTTTGAAAAACCTAGAATTGACATTGTTAACAATATCATTAACAATGTTAATTTTTTTTCAATTTTTCCATATAAAATAATTATAAATAAATTTGGTTCTATATACTTTTATGATCAAAATAATCAGTATATTCTAGTTCGTATTGATTCAAACTATAATTCAGTTGTTGATTTCACATCTATCCTAGATTTTTATACTCGAGTTGAAAAGATTAATTTAGGTTATAAATATAACTCTAGTAATTGGGAAAGATTATGGGAGCAAAAGATCAATAAATTATATAATATATATATGGATAATAAAGTGAATAAAAAAAATATATCCAAGTTATTTTTTTATTACATTGGTATAGCAGAGGTTTCACTACAATATTTAAAAAAAATAAATAGTAGATTCTTAGATCAAGATCTAAGAAGTTTACTTTGTCACTATCGTATAGCTTATCCACTTAAAAATCTTGATTTTTATAATCCTTGCAATATGATTATTGATATAAAAATTAGAGATATAGCAGAGTATATAAAGAGCTGTTATATTTCTGATGTAGACTATTGTGTAGAGTTAGATTTTTATCTGAAAACACTTAATTTATCAAA
>CADACC010000032.1 GCA_902786275.1 uncultured Erysipelotrichaceae bacterium
TTTAATAAGTAGTCTGCAACTTTAGTGAAGTTTTCATCATAATTATAATGAGTTTTATCATAATTTAACCAAAGCTCTGACCAAGTAGTTCCATCTTTGACAAGTGCTTGTTCTTCTTCACATAAATTTCCACTGTTTGCAACTTCAACAATATCAACGCATTTTTGTTCATCATAGAGTTTACATTGAATATCACATTCTAATTTGTCACACATGTGTGCAAATCTAGCCTCTTTAGTTTTTCTTTCATCAAACTCTAATAAAAGTTCTTCAATTTCTTCGCCTTTAAGTAATTTACCAACTATATTATGAATTGCTTCATGTTCTATTCTTTGCTTTTCTTCGCTTGTTATTTCAAATGGGTTAAAGTCACCAATTACAATTTCTCCAAGTTCATGAACAGCAAGCATATAGATCACTTTTTTAAAGTCTAGATCATAATTACATTCAGAATTCATTGCAACAGCAAGCATTAGTGTTCCGTAAACGTGTTCAGCAACACTTTCAACTCTTTCTCTTTTAACATTCCAGTCTTTCCAACCAGTTCTAATAACATCTTTTAATTTGTTACATAAGACATAAAAGTCTATTACGTTTTTTTCCATGTTATAGTCTCCTTATATGTATTTATTTTAACATATTATTACAAAATAAAAAAACAGTTGTTTAACTGTTTTTTTATGCCTTAACCCACAATGTTGCCATTATGCCATCATTGTAGCAAGTGTACATGATTAAATCGGATTCCATTTCAAAGAATGAATTACCTTCGTTATCTACTAAATCAGGTCCTGCATTGATGCCTTCAGATTTCTTTGTTAATTTATATCTAATAGTATTGCCATCTTCAAATTTAATTTGTAATGTAGCACCCTCAGATAAATTAATTAGAACTTTAAACCCTTGATTATAATGATCAGCAATAACTAATTTACCATGGTTTTTGTAATATGCTGCACTATCTTTATTATCTACGATAGTTTGTAAGGCAGTATCGGATTTTGTATAAACGTTATAATTATATAAAGCTGCACTATAATTTGATATATATAATCTACCAAATGTTCCATATTTTACAGTTTTATGATTATTGTTTTTGGTTTTACTATTCGATGCTTCTTGTGTAGAAACTGATTTTTCAACATTAGTTTTTTTTATAACTTTTTTGGTATTATTAACCTTTTTTTCTTCTTTTTTACTTTCACTAGTTTTAGTTTTTTCATTGTCCTGCTTTTCATCAGCTTTTGGATTCTCATCCTTTTTAGGAACAAAAGAATTTTTTTCTTCAGTTTTTCCATCCTCTTTAGTAATATTATTAGCTTTTTGCATGATGCTATAATTTTCTTGATTTTCTATTTTTTTATCATTATTAATTATGACCATTAAAAAAACTAAAGTTAATGTCATAAATATTTGTAATATTCTTTTTAAACAACTTTTCATAAACATAACCCCTTGAATTGGGGACATATTCTAGCAGAAAGTGTTATAAATGTCAAATTTTAGGTAATAATTATATATTTTTTTCTATTACAATCAATATATTGTAATGAAATTAAGATTAATGTATAATAATTAACTGTTTTAGAGGGATATTTATGAAAGCTACATCACAAAATTCAATAACTCAACAAATGATCGATGATTTATATAGAAAAGAATGTGTTGGTCAAGATGTATTTGAAAAGAAAATAGATGAATTAGAAAAAGAAAAAGAAAAATTAAAACCTAATGCAGAGGATCGTTTGTTTGTTAGTATATTTGGTACTGATAGTGAGAAAGAAGAACAAGAAAAAAGATTATCAGAAAATAGCGATAAAATATTCGATATAAATGAACAAATAGATGATTTTAAAGAATATGCAGCTAAAAGAAGGTTAGTGGATACAGGTTATGGATTAGATAACACCAGAATATACCCCTCAAAGGAACTTAGAAATGAAATGGTTGAAAATCATTTATTCTTATGTGATATATATGCTAAGATTTATTATTATCACTATAATGGTAAAATAGAATATGGAGAATTATGGCAAACAGCTGCAATAGGATTAATTAATGCAGCAAGGTATTATATTCCTAATGACAATGCGAAATTCACAACATATGCATCAAAATGTATAAAAAACATGATAGTGAATACATTTGGTAAAAAGGCGAAAACAAATTCCCTATCATGTGAAGAACTTTTAATTAAATCAAATATGTTACTGATGTATTTGGAAATAATAAAATCATATAAATTTAGAAAACCTAAAACATTTAGAGAAGAAAATAGGTTAATAGAGCATTTTGCTTATGAGACAACGATTTATCAAACAAAAAAAATGAACGAAGCATTAGCACTTTCTGGGTATGGAAAGTACATTATTAATATTCGTAAAACTATGGAAAATTCTAAAAGAGGATTACTTCAAACATTAGTAACTAGACTATATAATGAGATCAATAGAAAAACAAAACTAAGTGAAATTATAACTTCTGAGGAAAGAGACATTATTTCTTTAGAATTATCACAAATGAATGTTGGCGAAAATAGAAAACCATATGAAACAATAGAACATTTTATTAAAAACTATTTGAATAGATTAGTTAGCCTACTAATATATAATAGGGTATGTAAAGAACTAATAAAGAAAAAAGAATTAATTACTGATGATAAAATAATAAAAAAAGCAAACGAATACATTCGTAATATAAATAAGACAACCAAGGAACTAAGAGAAAGATACAAATCTGGAGAGTGGTCAACGCTTGAAGAAGACTGTGGAATAATTATTTATAGTGATAGACAATTAATGTTTGAATATGAAAATACTTATGAAAAAATATTCGGTATTAATTCTATTGATTCAAAAGATGTAATTGAATACTATAATCAAATGCATAAAGAAAATCCTATTAAAGATGCATATTCACTATCTAAAGAAATGTATTTGAGGTATAAATTTAATGATTTATTTAATGAATCTAAAAAAGGCTTACAGTACTATATTGATTATGGAGCAGAATTTAGAAACTATGAATCTATAAATCCTGATAGTAAGGAATATGAAGTTGATTTAGAGTCTATACTTATTGGAATAATGTACTTTAGTCCATTAGGTAATGAAAATGCCAAAGCTCTTTTGTATGTTGTAGATCCAAGTATTGAGGACTCTTTAAACCAGGCAATGGAAACTGATAATCTAGAAGAGAAGGGCAGATTAATAGAATATATTCTTACAAGATTTAAAGAGTTAAATACTGAACTTAACGAAAATGATGGTAAATATAGAGAATTATACATTTCTACTTATATGGAAAAAGCTAAGGAACAAACAGATAAACAAATAGAGTATAAAAAACGTAGAAGAGAAATAATAGAGAAGAATCATGATCTTTTAATTATTGGTGTGTTAGAAAAACTAAAACCAAGGAAGTTTGACGAAACTATATTAGCTGAAGTAAAAAGATTTAGTCAAGTAAATAGGGAACTAGAAATATATATTGATGAAGATTTAGATAAAAAAGAATATGATCCTAAACAAACATTAGAAGAGGAATGTGAGGCAAATATTTTCATACAAGATTATAGAGATTGTTTAATGTTACTTTCACCTCAAGAACAACAAGTTCTAAATTATTGGTTTGATGAAGAGTTTAAACATGGTTATAGTAGCAAAGAAATAGCACAAATCCTTGATATTAAGGCATCAGAAGTAGTAGGCATTAAAAATAGAGCGATTCAAAGAATAAGAAATAATCCTATTATGCAGAAATATAAAAATGATTTCATAGACTAAAAAGACTAGAACATTCTAGTCTTTTTTACATGTTTAAATATTTTTTCAATAAAAAAAACCCTGTAAGGGTTTTATATTTTCATGGAGCAAGTGAGGAGAATCGAACTCCCATCCCAACCTTGGCAAGGTTATATATTAACCATTATACTACACCTGCGCATAAGTATAATACCAAAAAAATATGTTATTTGCAAGTTTATTTTATTTATATATCATGGTATAATGTTATAAGCAAAAGAGGTAGAAAATATGAATAAGTTTAAAGCTTTTATTAAAAAAATAAAACGCTCTATTGTTAACTACTACATGACTAACAAATTATTCATTTCATATGTTATTTTAGCTTTAGCAGGTACTATTGTTGCTAGAGGTTTTTCATTTGGCCATGTGTTTTTCTTAAAAGCTCAAGCTTCTGATTTAGCTATGATTCTATTAATAGGTATTTTTGCTTATTTATTTAAACCAAAAAACAGATATAAATATTTACTTACTTGGCTTATTATATTTTCTGTAATTGAAATTATTAATGTTATTTATTATAAATTCTTTACAAGTTTTGCATCACTTGGTGAACTTGCAACACTAGGTCAAACTGAAACAGTTGCTGGATCTATTTTTGAAAAGTTAACTATTTTAAACTTTATTTACATCATTTTTCCTATTATTTTTTATTTTATACATGTTAAACTTGCAAGAACAACATACTATAACTTTATAGGAAGAATAAGAAAAACTAAAAGATTTGTATTAGCAGTATTTATTGCAATATTAATATGTTTAGGTTATACATTTGGTACTGCTACTAGAACTGATTATAGTAGAATATCTAAACAATGGAATAGAGTATATATAGCTGATAGATTTGGGTTTATTTTATATCAAGCTAATGACTTTGTTCAAACACTTAAACCTAAATTTAGTAGTTTATTTGGTTATGATGATGCTTTAAAACTTTTTGAAAGTTATTATACTAAAGAGAGAATAAATGAATATTCTGAAGAAAACAAATATACTAATATGTTTGAAGGTAAGAATTTAGTATTTGTTCATCTTGAAAGTGTTCAATCATTTCTAATGGATTTAGAATATAATGGAGAAGAGGTTCTTCCAACAGTTAATAGACTTGCAAGAGAAGGTATGTATTTTAGTAACTTCTATCCACAAATATCAACAGGAACATCTTCAGATACAGAGTTTACTATTTTATCAAGTTTAATGCCTGCTGCATCAGGTACAGTATTTGTTAGTTACTATAATAGAGAATATAATACTGTTCCAAAAGAATTAATTAAAAAAGGTTATTCAACATTTAGTATGCATGGTAATCATGCATCTATGTGGAATAGGTCAAAGGTTCATCCAAGACTTGGATATCAAGACATGTATTTTGAGGAAACTTGGGAATATACAGAAGATGATGTTATTAATTTAGGAATTAGTGATTCATTATTCTTCCAAGAGGCTATGCCAATATTAGAGCATATTGAGGAAGAAAAATCTCCATACTTTGGAAATATAATTACACTATCTAACCACTCACCATTTATTTATAAAGATAAATACGCACCATATGATTTATCTGAAACATATATAAATAAAAAGGGTGTTAAAACTGTATCAAATTATTTATCTGATACTCCTGTTGGAAATTATATTACATCTGCTCATAGTGCAGATATAGCTCTTGGTGAGTTTATTGATTATATCAATGAATCTGATAAATTTAACGATACTATATTTGTTTTCTATGGAGATCATGAATCAAGACTATCTCAAAGTGAAATAAACTATTTATATAATCATAATCCTGAAGATGGTGATTTATATGATAAGAAAGATTCTAGATATAGACAGTATGATAGTTTTGATCATGAACTTAATAAAAAGACTCCACTTATTATATGGAGTAAGAATAAAGATATAAGAGATAAGATTAATAAAAAGGTTACGTATCCAATGGGTATGTATGATGTTTCACCTACTATAGGTAACATGTTTAATTTTAAAAATCCATTTGCAATTGGTCATGATATTTTTAATATTAAAAACGATAATGTTGTTATTTTCCCAAATGGTAACTTTATAACTAATTTAGTTTATTATAGTAATGTTAATGGAAAATATAAAACATTAAAATCTGGTGTTGTTCTTGATAAGAACTACATAAAAGAAAGAGTAAATAACGCCGAAAAAGCACTTGATGTAAGTAATGGTATTATTGTTCATGACTTAATCAAGAAAGATGGTAAGAATTTACTTAAAAAGATTGAAGAGGGAGAATAATTATGGGAAAAGGATATAAAACTGGTTTGCTTGTAATAACATTTTTTATCATAGTTATTTTCGGAGCTTATGTTTATTCAAGATTTCATATTAAAAAAACTAAGAAAAGCGGTTTTTCTGTAGTAGTTGATAAAATAAGTAAATATAACTACACTCTTGATGAACGTGACTCAAAACTTATGAGAGAAAAGTTTAAAGATCTTAAGAAAGTATTAAAAGAAAAAGAAATTAATTATAGTGAATATGCAAGTTTACTTGCAGAAATGTATATAATTGATTTATATGATTTAAATAATAAAGTTAATAAGTATGATGTTCCTTGTCTTGAATATATTTTAGATAAAGAACATGATAAATTCAAAAAGATGATTAAAAATGATTTTTATAGTCAACTTAAAGATAATTCAAATGGAGATCGTAAGCAAGATCTACCAACAATTAAAAGTATTAAGGTAACAGATGTTGGTGAAACAACATATGATACAGGGGATGTAACATATAGTGGATATTTAGTAAAACTTGAATGGGAATACGATAAAGAGTTAGGTTTTGATAAAAAATCTGAAATAATCGTTGCAAAAGTTGATGACCAACTATATGTTATTAAACAAACTCCAATTATTGATTGATTTTTAACTTAAAATGTTTATAATATATTTCGAGGTGAAGCAATATGGGTAAATTTGATGTAATAGATATAACATTTATTTGTTTAATATCTTTTTATCTATTTGTCTTCACATTACTTCTTATTCTTTTAATTAGAAAACATCATGGTATTAGAGGATTATT
>CADACC010000033.1 GCA_902786275.1 uncultured Erysipelotrichaceae bacterium
GATTTCATTTTTAATTGATTCTAAATAAACAAGTTTTTCATCATCGCTTGATAAATTAGTATAAATATATGTAATGTATGCTTTAAATAATTTTACCTTGTCATCAAAAAAAATATATTGAAAATGCTTTTTTTCATCTATATCATTAACAACAAAACATTTTTCGATTAAATTATTAAAATTATTACTAGAAAACAAATCTAGTAATTCTTCGGGAATATATGATTTCATACATTATCACCCCACAAATTTTTGTTAGGAAATATTATATATTCTATAAAATATTTGTCAAATAAAAAATCCTATTAACTAGGATTTTTTCTTCTTTGATCTTTGTGATTGATCAGATAATCTTTCTGAATATTCAACTAATTTATTAACAGACTCTTGTGCCGCTATTCCTTGACTTATTTGATACTTTTGAGATGAAGATCTAAGATTTTCATTAGGTGACTTCATCGCAGCTCTATTTCCAATATCTATTTTCTCAAAAAAATCATAAACAGCTTTAGTTGAATCGAAAACATGTTTTTTAAAAAAAGGCTCTTCAAAAAATAGTTTAGCATCAGAATCCTTACTATCAACTAGACCTAAATAATCCTTAAATAACCCACCTTTTACATAAGGCAAAATATCATTAGCATCATATGGCTTACCTTTATCAAAATCTTTACTTTGATGATATTCCTCAATATGAGCTTTTATCTTCTCATCATTGTCATTTAAAAATTTTTTACCCTTATTCTCAGGGCTAGCAAATAAATCAGTAATCCCCATAAAGTATAATCATTTTCAGGTTTAATAAAAAACCTAAAGTCCTTTCTTGTATAAATAATTATATCATACAATAAAAAAATTGATGATAATTAATCATCAATTTCTACATATTTTTTCTCTGGAAGTTTTTCTTGGTCTTCTTTTTTAGGAATATCAAGAGTTAAAATACCATTTTTAAATGATGCTTTAACATCTTCAGCCTCAATATTATCACCTATATAGAAACTTCTTTGACATTCTCCAGAATATCTTTCTTTCTTAATATAACTTCCTTTTTCACTTTCTTCCTTAGATTCTTCTTTTTTAGCAGAAACAGTTAAATAACCATCATCAACTGATATTTTAATATCTTCTTTAGAGTAACCAGGTAAGTCAATATCAAGTAGATATTTATCATCCTTTTCTCTAATATCAGTTTTCATAAGTTTCATCTCTTTTCTACTTGAAAAGAATGGATCATTAAAGAAGTCATCCCATAAATCAAAATCGTTTCTTCTTGGCATTAACATCATATCTATCATCACCTTTCATTAATATATAATGTTTAAATTGCCGTAAGATTATTCCTTTTGATCTTACGTTTAAATAATAACACAAAAAATTAGCACTGTCAAGTGTTGAGTGCTAATTTCTTTTTTTCATATTGTCAATATTTGTTAAGTATTCGTCTAAATGTATTTTTTCTTCTTTTCTCGAAAATAAAGAAACATAATTACTAAAAATCTCATCATCAACTAGAGAATAACCTCTATCTCTTAGTCTTTCTATTAAATCTTGATTTTTAAGAAAAGATACAGGAGTCATTCTAAACTGAACAATGGTTGGATCAATTAATATTCTTTTAACTCCATTATAATAGTATTCTGCTATTACAGAATAGTGGTCAATACCTAGATAATTAAAATCAATAACATATGATTTAATTCCAAATTCGTTTAAACATGCAACGACATTTGTAGATACAACCTTACACATACCCTTAAGGGAAGTTGAATGCATATATACTTCATCCATAACTTTATCAACTGTATAAGCTATTTCCATACGTCGATCTTTACTTACCATATTAAGAAGTCTATCATATCTTGCCATAACATCACCTAATTAAAATGGTAAATACATTCTAAGTACAAATTTCCAATATGGATAATCTGTTGATAAATTAAGTCTTGGAATTAAATACCTATTATCGTTATTATTAAATTTTTTATGTTTAGCATCTCCACCAAATGTAAAGGCTAAGCTATATTTATTTTTCTTAAGAGCTTTAATATAAGATTCAGAATATAATCCATATGGATATGCAAAGTATTTAGTATCAACAATATTTTTCATACTTTTAAAATCTTGGTTAAGTTCATCAACCGTTTTAGTATAAGCATCATCTTTATGATTATTAAATGTATGAGATGCAATCTCTATATTAGGATAATTATTATTTATTTCAAAAAGTTCATCTTTAGACATAAAGTTAGTATTATCGCCATCAATATTATCACCAATATAAAATATAACAGCATTAAAACCATATTCTTTTAAAATAGGAAGTGCAAGCTCATATTCACTTTTCCATCCATCATCAAAAGTTATAAGTACTGACTTTCTAGGTAACTTACATTTTTTATTCATATAACACTCAACATCACTTAATGTAAGTGTTTTATAATTATGTTTCTTTAAATACTTCATTTCTTTTTTAAAATCATCAATATTTTTTTGCATACTATTTTCTGGTTTTCCAGTTGTAAAATCATGATATGTTAATACAGCATATTTTCTAGGGAAAACAAATGGAAGTAATATAATAATCAAAGCAATAACAACAATAGTAATAATGATTTTAAGTAATAATTTTTTGTTCATAATATACCTCCATAATATACATAAATGTTGATAATTATAAGGTTATCAACTTAATTAAAATTATATCATAAAAAAATAATACATTATATGTATTATTTCTATAAATTAATTAAATTTATCATATATTTTCTTTATACTACTCTTCTTAACATTTTCTACATTATAGAATCCTTTTTGCACCATAAGTTTATATGTTTCATATTGAGAAACTAATATATCACTTAATCCATTTTTTAATGCATCTCTTGAAGTATTATTAGAAGATTCAATTGTACCATGAATAAAAACCTCTACTTCACTTTTAAGAAGAAGTAAGTAATTACTAATTATTTCTTGATCAGTCACAGGAACCCTCCTTAAGTAATTTCATAAAACTATTTTTTATTTTGTTATGACATACAATTTCTTTTTCAAAAAAATCAATTAATACTGTATCTTCTAAGTGATTTAAAGAATCTGATAAATACGCAATAACATTTTCTTCGTGGCTTATTGCATCTTCAATATAAAGTAATTCTTTTTCAGTCATTTTATTATCCTCCTCACAATTATTATGAGTAAAATATAGTAAGTTAAACAGAAATATTACTAAAATCGATAATTTTTTTAAATTTACTATTTACATATCAAAATAAATATGTTAGATTTTAAGTAACCATATAGTAAAGATATATATATTAGTAAAACAGTATATATATTAAAAATTATGTGGTTACAGGTTTAAATATTTTTCTTTTATTTTTTTAGTACGGAAAATATTGAAAACCAAAAACTAGTGGTACACTACTACTATCAAATAGTTATGTTAACAATTATTTGATATAGGATTAGTACACTACGATTATTATATTAATGTGAAGAGCATATAATATAAATAATTGTGATCAAATCCTAGGTTAATCTCATATCAAATAATCAAACTATTTTCTTAGTAGCCTCGCTTTAGCCACTACATATTTGTGAATAGCAAGTTGCGAGCATGGATGTGTCGAAATCCTACTGTGTATGCTTTTATATTTTGATCTAGCTAATCATTTTATAATTGTGTATTCACTAAAAAAATCAACCCGACAGGTTGATTTTTTTTATTGTGAATATTTACTTGCAATACCTAAATAGTTTTCTAATGTAATCCAGTTACCGCCATTATATAATTTGGCTGCCAAATCTTTACCAACATATCTATAATGCCATGATTCAAACTTATAACCAGTTTCATTTGTTTTACCATTTGGATATCTTAAAATAAATCCATACTTATATGCATTATCTGAAAGCCAGTTAGCTGGTGCTGTTCCATTAAAATTACTAGATATACAACTATAACCAGCAGCACAAATATCAATAGCAAGTCCAGTTTGATGTTCAGAGTGGCCTGGTCTAGCTGAATATGTATCAGCTTTAGTTTGACCATCTCTTTTAACATATCTTTTATACGTAGATTTTTGAGTATTAAATGATCTATAACCCGAACCTATTCTTAAATCATATCCATCAATTAAAGCAGCTGCTTTCATCTCATTAAATGCACTACTAGTAGATTTTTTTAATCCTCCACCATAACTTGAAGAAAGATTATATGTTTTATTAGCTATAAGTATTCCACCTACATATGTAGCTCCACCTTTATTTTCAATCTTATAACCCTTGCTTGATGTACCAATTACTCCATCTTCAAGTTTAACTGTATCATATATTGATTTTTTCTTAATTGTAAAAGTTATTGTATGTTCGGAGGTATTACCGCTTTTATCAGTTGCAATATATTTTACTTTATAAGTACCATCTTTTTTGTTATCAACTTCACCATCTATTTTAATATCTAAATCTTTATCATAATTATCAGAAACTTTTATATAAGAATTTAAATCAATTTTTGAATCTACAAATAAAGACACATTATCTTTACCTTCAATAACAGGTGGTATATCATCAATAATATCTAAAGTATATGTGTACTTATGTTTTTTCTTAAATAAATTATCAGTAACAATATAAGTTATTGTTTTTTTACCTATCGTATCAGTTTTAACTTTATTATATTTAACCTTTGCATTCTTTATACTCTTAATATACTCTTTTGGATTTACATTACTATTAAGTGGAAGCGTAATAGATTTTTTTAAAGTAAAAACAAATTTATTTTTATTATAATATTTATACAAAAATAAGCCAGAAGTTGCCAAAATAATAACTACTATAGAAATAATTATTATAAATATTTTCTTATGATTATTCACTTCTTTTTCTTCTTCGTCCTTCTTCATAAAACACCACATAAATATTATACAACATATTTAATGTAAAGTTTATATCAGAGAGATTTAAACCGAAAAAATTAATTGTTATAATTAACTAAGAATAGTAATAATAAAGGATGATTAAAGTATGAATCAAGGTAAACTAATTGTTATTGAAGGAGCATGTGATGGTATTGGAAAATCCACTCAATATCAAAAATTGATTGATAGATTAAAACAAGAAGGAAACAAAGTAGTCTCTCATCACTTTCCAACATATGGCTCATATCAAGCCATGCCTGGTGAAGAATACTTAAAAGGTAGTTTAGGTAAAAAAGAAGACATATCTCCATATCTTGTAAACACATTCTTTGCAGTCGATAGAGCAATCACTTGGATAACTAAACTTAAAAAAGAATACGAAAATGGAAGCACTATCATCTTAGATAGATATACAACATCAAGTGCACTTTACCAATCCTCTCTTATTGATGATTTAGATCAAAGAAAAAAATTTATTGATTATATTATCGATTACGAATGGAATAAATTAGGCATTAAAAAGCCAGACAAAGTAATATTTTTAAATGCCGATTTTGAAGCTGTTCAAAACATGTTAAAATTAAGAGGCGACAACGGTGGAGTTGAAAATGATATATATGAAGCTGATATGACATTTATGAAAAATGTTCATGATAATGCTGTGTCAGTTGCCAAATATTTAAACTGGGATATTATTGAATGTTCAAAAGATGGAAAAATGTTATCAATAGATGAAATTCATGATAAAGTCTACAACGTATTCAAAAACAACTAAAAAAAGATACCTTTAAAAGGTATCTTTTTAAATACTACGTTATTTGCCTTATTGCGATGACAACTAATATGCCACTTACCTAGCCAAATATATAGGCGGCGCTCTTTAAGGACTTACTGATAACAAATTAAATATACAATAATAGTTTACTTATTGTCAATAACTAAATGGGAAATAAAATTCATTTTTTATATATTTATTATTTCTCATATAATTAATCTCATTATCAAATAGTTTTCCTTTTACAATATATGAATAATATAAATTTGAAAATACATCTGCTATTTGAATTAGTTCCTTAACATTACTTTGGTGATACTCAACACTAAATCCTAACTGTAATCTTTTTGATGTTACAAGTTCGATACATAAATATTCTTCTAAAGTAGCTCGTGTATTTGTTGAAACATTTCTCTCATCAATATGTAAATAATTATAATCTTTCTTTAGATTATTATTTATAGAATTATATTCAAGGCAAAGTCTAATTAAGTAGTTAAATGCTCTTGCTTTATTTGAATAAAAATAATTATCAGCCATTTGATTGGAACAACAAATATAATAGATCTCCAAATAATTAAATTTACAGAAGAATTCAATAAATTTTCTTTTAAGATTTGTAGACATAAAAGCACCTTTAAGTTCTTTAAACTTTCCAGTTCTATAAAACATTTTATGATGTTTATCATCTTTCTTAAGTAAATTAATATTTGATGATATAAATCTTTTATAAGCTCTTTTAAGTGTTTTTTCTTGTTTTACATGAACAATACATATAACAAAATATTGATTACTTAAATATTTCAATCCTTTTTTAGTCATGCTCCCTGATTCATCAACATAAAAAGTATTAATATTTATCACCTACTTAATAATAAGTATAGATATAAGTAATAAAGATTTAAAGTAAATTAACTCGACAAATTATAAGAAAAAACTCAATACAAACGTATTGAGTTTATTTCATTACACATAAATACCTTTCTATTAAGTTTATAATATCATAGAATAATAAAATGTAAACATAGACATCTTTTAAAATCTAAAACATTAAAATAAATGCATAGTAAGCAGCAAATGTAAGAAGCATACATACTCCTTCAAATCTTGTAATTGTTCTCTTGGTTTCAGCAAATAGAAATAACAGCAGTAAGTATTAACATGTATAAATCTATTGTTTGAAAAGAGCCCGGTGTAATAGCTCCAAATATTGCAACTGGTATACCAAGTACTACACATATATTAAATATGTTACTACCAATAATATTACCTAGTAGTAAGTCTTGCTCACCTTTTTTAGATGATACTATTGTTGTAACAAGTTCAGGAAGTGATGTACCAAGTGCAACCACAGTTAAAGCTATAACTCTTTGACTAACACCTAAGGATGATGCAATATTAGTAGCATTATCAACAACTAAATCTGATCCTAAAATAATTCCAGCTAAACCAAATAAAACAAATATTAGTGAAAGGTATAGTTTATATTTAGGCTTTTCTTCTTTATTATTTTTATCACTATTTTTACTTGC
>CADACC010000034.1 GCA_902786275.1 uncultured Erysipelotrichaceae bacterium
TAAAAACACATAAAATATTATGTGTTTTTTTAGTGTAAATATGATTCTTATTTAATATTTTATTTATATATATATGTTATACTTTTTATAGATAATAGATTTGCTAATTTAAAGGAGTGATATATTATGGCAAAGTTATATTTTAGATATGGTGCTATGAACTCCGGTAAATCAACAGCGTTAATACAAGTTGCTTTTAATTATGAGCAAAGAGGAATGAAAGCTATTTTAATTAAACCTAGTATTGATACAAAAGGTGGAGATAAAGTAGTTAATAGAACTGGTTATGAAAGAAAAGTTGACTATTTAATTAGCAGAGATGATAATATTTTGGAAGTGCTAGATTTAAATAATTTACCAGATGCTATATTAATAGATGAAGCTCAGTTCTTAACCCCTAAACAAGTAGATGAACTTTATAGAATCACTAAATTATATGATGTTCCGGTTTTAGCTTATGGTCTTAGAGCTAATTTTCAACAAGAACCTTTTGAAGGATCTCCTAGACTTCTTTTGATAGCTGATTCAATTGAAGAACTTAAAACTATATGTAGATGTGGTAAAAAAGCAACACAAAATATGAGACTTTTAAATGGTAAACCTGTATTTGAAGGTGATGCTATATATATAGATGGTTCTGGAGAGTTTACCTATGAATCTGTTACCTATGAATCTGTTTGTGGTGAATGTTATTTAAAGTTTAAAGATGAAGCTTTAAAAAATAATAAATAAATTTTGGGTAAGGTGTGTATGAAAAAAGTATTATCAGTAGTATTTTTAATTATAATTGTTTTATCAATTGTTGGATGTGAGAAAAATAGTAATAATGTAACAGAAAAGGTAAGTGATACTGTGAAAGTATTTATTGATGATAAAGAATATAAACTTAATTTATATGATAATGAAACAGTAGATAGTTTAGTTAAGTTATTTCCACTTGAAGTTACTATGAAAACTTTAAATGAAAATGAAGTTTATGTTTATTTAGATGAAAAGTTTCCAACTAATTCTTCTAATCCCAAAACCATAAATACTGGAGATGTAATGCTTTATGGAGATAACTGTTTAGTTATTTTTTATAAAACTTTTAATACATCATATAGTTATACTAAAATAGGTCATATAGATGATTTACCAGTGATTAATGAAGATACAGTAAGAGTTAGAATAGAAAAAGAGTAGATAAGAATAATTCTTCTTAACACAATCCTAATTCATCACTTTTTAATTGGTAAATTAGAAGAAGATGACGTTATTAATATAAGAAAATAGTATGTTATAATGTGTATAGTAGAAAAATGTTAAAACTCTTTGACAAATTTCCAAAGAACTTCGGTAGATTTGTTAATTATAAAAATCATATAATTTTCCCAGAAAGAAGGAATGATTATGGCTTTAGGTCAAAATATTTTAGACTATAGAAAAAAATGTGGTCTATCTCAAGAAGAATTAGGGGAAAAAGTAAATGTTACAAGACAAACAATTTCTAACTGGGAACTTGGTGAAACATCACCAAATCCTGAACAGTTAAAATTGCTTTCTAAAGCATTAAATGTAAGTGTTGATGAACTTATAGATAATGATATAGAAAATGTAATTTTAAAGAAAGTTAAGTTAACTGAAAAACAAACTAAATCAATTAAAAAAATATTAAAAGGATTATTAATTGGTTTTATAACTTTACTTGTTATTGATATTATTGCATTTGCAATATGTTTCTTTGGTAAGTTTGGACCATTTAAAGAATCTAGAACTAATTCTTATGAAATAAGAGAGGTAATATAAATAAATCAGACGAAAGTCTGATTTTTATATGTTATAATTTGTACAGGTGATTCTTTATGAATATTGAATATGACATCTTTAAAAGAAGTAAAGTTAATTTTAATAAATTAACTATATATGGTTTTATTAAAAATAATAATAACTATGTATTTGAGAAAATATTTTTTAATGATAAGTTTAAAGCTATTATTACTATAGATAATAAAGGTAGTATAAGTGGTAAAGTAATAGATATGGATATAGATGAAGAATATACACCTCTTAGAACTAATATGACAGGTGAATATGTGTCTAAGGTAAGAGAAGCTTATAAAGATATATTAATAGATATAAAAAATAATATATGTGATACTAACTATTTTATTTTTGATCAAACTAATAAAGTTAATATATATTAAAGATAAATATAATATTGATCCAGAATTTTTATGGGATAGACTTCCTGGGTGTGGAGTATATAGAAATAAAGATACTAATAAATGGTTTGGTATTATTATGAATATAGATTATTCTAAACTTGATAAAAATAAACATGGGGAAGTAGAAGTTTTAAATGTTAAACTTGATAGAAATGAAATAATAGAGTTACTTAATAAAAATGGTTATTATAAAGCTTATCATATGAGTAAGGTTGATTGGATATCTATAGTTTTAAATAATACACTTAGTTTAGATGAAATAACATCTTTAATAGATAAATCATATAATTTAGTTAAATAAAAGAAGAAGGATAGTTATTAGGCTATCCTTTTTTAATTGTATTTTTTATAAAAAAACATTGTTCTTTAGTTAACTGAATTATATAATAGAGATTAAAATTATGGAGGAATTATATTATGGCAATAAATATAAATTTATTTCTTGATAGAAAATACAAGGAATTAGAATTAGATAAAGAAATTATTACTGAAGATTTGTACGATTTTGTAGCTGATCCTAGACTTAAATATATATTTTCTGTTTTACACCAAGAGATTAATAGTTTAATTAAATTTATGTTCAAAAAAACAAATGGTCATTTTAATGCAGAACAAAGCAGAAAATTATTGTATTATACCCAACAGTATAAAGATATTAAACAAGTATTAAAAAATACAGGCAATGCATTTGAGATAGATAAGAACTATGACAGATTTTTAAAAAGATGTAACGAGTTTCTTATGGAAAGTGGTGGAAGTACAATTCCTGATGATTTGGAAAAGATAGATATTTTTGAATATGAACCAATTTTTTCTTTTACATCGCATGTTGAAATCAAATCTTCGCCATTAAATAAACAGTATTCATTACAACTTATTGGTGAGGGTTCATATGCAAAAGTATATAAATATATCGACGAATTCTATAATATCCCTATAATTGTTAAACGAGCTCATGATGATTTAGATGAAAAAGAACTAGAACGATTTAAAAAAGAATATGAAACTATGAAAAGTTTAAATTCTCCATACATTCTAAAAGTGTATTCGTATGATGAAAAGAAAAACCAATATTTTGCAGAGTATGCAGATTTAACAATTGAAAAATATATTGAGAATAATAATCAAAAATTAACATTAAAAGAAAGATATGGAATTATAATGCAAATATTAAAGGGTTTTAAATATGTTCACAGCAAACATATATATCATAGAGATATAAGCCCTAAAAATATTCTTTTAAAAAAATATGATGATAATTATATTGTGAAAATATCTGATTTTGGATTAGTAAAAAACCAAGAAAGTACACTTACAACGCTAGAGTCTGAAATAAAAGGCTCATTTAATGATGTAAGTAATTTAAAATTAGTAGGATTTTCAAAGTATTCAGTTATTCATGAAACCTATGCTTTAACGAGGCTAATTATTTATATCCTTACAGGAAAATATAATTTGGATAAAGTAGAAAATGATGAAATTAAAAAATTTATGCTAAAAGGGCTAAATAGCGATACAAATAAACGCTTTAAAAATGTTGATGAATTAATTGATGAATTTAATAGATTATATAAATCATTATCTAAATAGTATATAAAAGAAAATATGATGATATAGAAGGTATAGTAAAAGAAGTAGGTTATTATAAAGAATATAATCTTACTAAACATCAAGATGAATTATATACTATAAAAGAAATTACTAATAGAAGTAGTATAGATATATATAACTAGAAGTTTACTTCTAGTTATTTTTTATTCAATTTTAATATTTATTAGATTTTAGGCTATAGCATATATAAGTTACTCGTTATTCTTTTCTAAGTTTAATTATTTAAAAATTGACGAAAAATTGACGAATTATGTTTCTTTTTTTCGTTTTTTATTTTATACTAATTATAGTAAAGGAATGATAAAGATGACATTTAAGCAATGGTTATATGAAAAAAAAGGCCTTTCTGACAGAGTGTGCTGTGATATTATCTCAAGGCTTAACAGAATTAAATCTATTATGAGAGTCAACAATGTTAATGAAAAATTACTTACTAAAATTGAAACAAACCAAGAATTTCAAGCTCTAGGAATATCTATTAAAAGTCAAATCAGACATTCAATACGTTTATTTATTGAATATAAAAAGGCTACAAATAATGATTAAAGGTGCTTCAATGTTCGCAAGTGGCGGCATTGGTGAAACTTACTTTTTAGATGCAGGAATTGACATAGTTGTGGCAAATGAGTTATTACCTAAGAGGGGTAAATTTTATCAAGAAATGTACCCAAAGTCAAAAATGATAATTGGCGATATCAGAGATGAACAAGTAAAGAAAAGTTTTATGGCTAAAATTACTAAAGATGTTAAATTTTTAATTGCAACTCCACCATGTCAGGGTATTAGTAATTTGGGAAAAAATAGAACTTTAGATGATAAATTGAAGGATAAAAGAAATTATTTGATTTTTGATGTATTAGATGTAATTGATAAAAAGAATTTTGATTATATTATGATAGAAAATGTTCCGGGATTTTTTAAGGTATTATTGCCTTACAACAATAGTTTAAAAACCATTAAGGAAATATTAGAAGATAAATATTCTAACATTTATAATATAGAAATGAAGATTCTTAATGCTAAAGATTATGGAGTTCCTCAAAGTAGACCTAGAGCTATTACGATTATGTATAAAAAAAACAAAGTATGGAAATGGCCACGAAGTCAGAAGGAAATAACATTATTTGATGCTATAGGCTATTTGCCTAGTCTTGAATCTGGCCAAAAATCTGATATAAAATATCATAATGCAAGAAAGCATCTTGATACGCATGTTTTATGGATGAAAAATACTCCAACAGGATGTTCTGCCCATGATAACAAATATTTTTTTCCTCGAAAAAAAGATGGTACAAGAATAAAAGGCTTTAATGCCACCTATAAGAGAATGAGATGGGATATGCCAGCACCAGCGGTTACGATGCGTAGTGATGCAATATCTTCTCAAGAAAATGTCCATCCTGGAAGGAAATTAGATGATGGAACTTATTCAGATGCAAGAGTTTTAACGTTAAAAGAGTTGTTTATTATCGAATCATTACCTAACGAATGGGAGTTCCCAAACTGGTGTACTGATACATTTATCAGACAAATTATTGGAGAGGCAATTCCTCCAAGACTTTCTTATAATATTATTAAAGGAATAGGTGACTTAGATGATTAAAGGTGCTTCAATGTTTGCAAGTGCAGGAATTGCGGAAACATATTTTGAAAAAGCTGGTATTAATATTGTTGTTGCAAATGAACTATTGCAAAAAAGGTGCGATTTTTACAGAAGAATGTATCCATCTTGCAATATGATTAATGGAGATATTAAAGAAGTTAAGGATGAATTTATAAATAGTATAGATGATGATGTTAAGTTTTTAATTGCAACGCCTCCTTGCCAGGGATTAAGCACACTTGGCATGAACAAACATCTTACTCAAATGCAGTCTGATCCTAGAAATTATTTGGTATTTGATATAATTGATGTAATTGATAATAAGGATTTTGATTATATTATGATAGAAAATGTTCCAAGGTTTTTAACTATGTATTTTCCATATAAAAACGGATTTAAAAAACTGGAGGATATTCTAATAGATAAATATCAAAATAAATATATCATTGAAACTAAGGTTTTAAATGCAAAAGACTATGGAGTTCCTCAAAGTAGGCCGAGAGCTATTGTGAAGATGTATAAAAAAGGCCTTAATTGGGGATGGCCTACTAAACAAAAAGAGATAACATTACGTGATGCTATTGGTAATCTTCCCAGTCTTGAGTCCGGCGAAAAATCCAAAATAAAATTTCACTATGCAAAGGTTCATAATGATAGAGAAATTGAGTGTATGAAACATACACCCGAGGGATGCAGTGCAATGAACAATGAATTTTATTATCCTAGAAAAAAAGATGGTACAAGGGTTAAGGGATTTCATAATACTTACAAACGAATGAAATGGGATGCTCCAGCACCTGCCAGGACAATGAACAGTGGTAATATAGGCTCTCATAATAATGTTCATCCGGGTAGAAGGTTAAAAGATGGAACATATTCTGATGCTAGAGTACTAACATTAAGAGAGTTGTTTATTGTTTCATCACTTCCAGAAGATTGGAATATACCTGATGGATTAACAGATACATTTATTAGACATATTATTGGTGAGGCAATTCCGCCAATGTTATCGTTTAATATTGTTAAGATGATTGGAGTTGATAATGTTGATTAATTTAAACAGATCTAAGGAAAATAAATGGATATTACAAAAAAATATAAGTTCTAGTGATTTGCTTGAAGCCTTTGTTTCAGGGATGAATAATCAAAAAAATATCATTGATTCTAATTATCTAGTAAATTATTTAAAAAACACAAATTCTTATCATGGGAGAAGTGCTGAAGGCAGTTCAAATACAATGGGTGTAAGGTTAAGCCAAGCTTGTTTTTATATGTTTGGATTTAAAAAAGATGGATATTTTTATCCAAGCCCCATGACTGAACTTTATTTGTCTAACAAAGTTAGTAAAGAGAAAATATCTCTTGTTAATCTATTTTCAATGCAGTTTCCAAGCCCATATAGTGACACCCCAAGTAATTTTAATGTGTATGCTGGTAGATTGATTTTAACTTTACTGTTAGATGAAAGAATAGATAGAAAATTATATATTGATGAAATCGTTTATTTTTTACCTTTTATTGAGAATATAAATGAGTTTGTTTATTGTGATTTAATTAATAGTATATTAGAATTTAGAAAATTATCTTATGATCAAAAAGAAAAGTTATTTCATAGCGTTCAAAATTGTGATGATATATTTGCTAATTGTATGCATGAGATTAATTATTATTTCCTAAGAATATTTGCTGGATTTGGTTGTTTAGAGATACAACCTGACAGCAATCATAATGAAGGAAAATTATTTTCTTTTAGACATGGAAATGGTGAAACTTTTAGAACTGATTCTTATGGTTCTAGGAAGGATGTATCAGGTTATGTTCAAATTAATCCTAGTTTAATTGACATTACAAGGAAACTCTTATCTGAATTTAGTGTTTTTGATAAACCATTAAAACAATCTGACTGTTTATCTAAGGAAGATTGGATTAGATATTTATATGAATTTGAACCATTAAAATATATTTCTATTGTAGTTCCAAGCGTTGGTGATAAGTCTGAAGTTATTGATATAATAAAAAATATGGTGTATCAGTCTAAATATGGGACTAGAGATGGAAAAAGCTTTGAATTAAGTTTAAAACCGGTGTTTGAATTATTTCGCGAGAATCGTAATGTTGAAATCATAAGTGGATCAGGGGATACTGACCTGTTATGTGCCATGGAAAATAACGATAATACTCTATATAAAGTTAATGTTGATGCAAAGACATCTCATCACCAAACTCAAGTTATAAATCCAATTCGTATAACCAATCATATAAAACTGCATGGTTCAAAATATTGCATAATTGTTTCCCCAAGATTTAGTAGAGGGGTAAGAACTGATATTCAGCAGTTTAATATTGTAACAATAGAAGCTGAAACACTCGCTAACTATTGTTTAAAAGAATGTCTTAATTCATTAGATGGACTAGCTGATTATAAAACCTTAAATGATTATATAGAGAATAATTTGGGTACCGACATTACACGAACTGTGGATTTCATTATTGATCAGAAATATGGTATTTAATTGTTAGGAGATATTTATGACAGATTTAACAAATAAAGTTGTAGCTTTTACAAAAGAGAGAGACTGGGATCAATTTCATTCTCCAGAAAATTTGGCAAAGAGTATATCTATTGAAGCTGGAGAACTATTAGAATGTTTTCAGTGGAATAGTGAGTATGACTTAGATGATGTTAAAGAAGAACTTGCAGATGTCATTAACTATTGTTTATTAATGGCGGATAAATTAGGTGTTGATCCAACACAAATTGTATTAGATAAAATGGAGAAAACAGCTAAAAAATATCCTGTTGAAAAATCAAAAGGAAAAAGTACAAAATATAATAAATTATAAGAGGTAATAAATGTTAGTATACGAAGGAATAAAATCAGGATTTATTAATGATGTAGATTTAGGAGTAATTGCTGATAAGATAAGAAATAAATATATAGAAAGAATTAAAAGAAGACCTAGTGCTCCTGAATTTAATTCATGGAAAAATTCTATGCAATATATGAGGGGTGTACTTAGTGATAATGAAATACCAGATAATACTGGTATAGCTATTGAATATAATATTCCACCAACTGGTTGCAGAATAGATTTTATGATGTCTGGATTTAATAAAGATAAATCTAATGTTGTAATAGTAGAATTAAAACAATGGGATAAAGCTACTGAGGTTGAAGATTTAGATGCTGTATATAAAGTTAATACTTTTGTTGCTGGTACAACAAGAGATGTTAATCATCCATCTTATCAAGCTATGACTTATGCTAATTTAATTAAGGATTATAATGAGTCAGTTCAATTAAAAGATATAAATGTTATACCTTGTGCTTCACCTTTATTTGGACATAATGATGTTGTTAAACTAAGAGACTTTATTAAAAAATATATTCAAACAGGTGATGATGGAAGTATTCTTTATGAAATAGATAATGGTAGAATAAAACCATCTAAAATGTTACAAGATTCTTTATCTCAAATGCTAGAAGGTAATAGAGAATTTTATATGATTGATGAACAAAAGATAGTATATGAATATGCATTAAGTAACGCTATTGATACAGTATCTAAAAACAAAAAGAATGTAATGATAGTTAGAGGTGGTCCAGGTACTGGTAAATCTGTACTTGCTATTAATTTACTAGTAGAATTTAATAATAGAAATATGACTTGCTTCTATGTTACTAAGAATGCTGCTCCAAGAAGTGTGTTCTCTGCTAAGCTTAGAGGAAACTATACTCAAACTTATATTAATCATTTATTTCAAGGATCAGGCAACTTTGTTGATGAAGAGAGTAATAAATTAGATGTATTAGTAGTAGATGAAGCTCATAGATTAAATGCCAAATCTGGTATGTTTCAAAATAAGGGTGAAAATCAAATAAAAGAAATTATCAATGCTTCGAAGTTCTCAATATTCTTTATAGATGAAAATCAAAAAGTAACTCTTAAAGACATTGGTAGTGAAGATCTAATTAAGAAATATGCTAATGAATTAGGTGCTGGAATATATACCTATGAGCTTGATAGTCAGTTTAGATGTAATGGATCTGATGGATATATAGCATGGTTAAATAACTTATTAGAAATAAAAGAAACAGCTAATTTTGATATAGATGGTTTTGATTATGATTTTAAAGTGTTTGATGATCCAAATGAAATGAGAAAAGCAATTGAAGAAAAAAATAAGATTAATAATAAATCTAGAATTGTAGCAGGTTATTGCTGGGATTGGATCGCTACTGGTAAAACTATGACAACCGTTCATGATATAGTTATTCCTGAATGCGATTTTGAAATTAGTTGGAATTTGGGTAATTCTCAAACTTGGGCAATTGATCCTGAATCAGTAAATGAAGCAGGATGTATTCATACTTGTCAAGGATTAGAATTTGATTATGTGGGTGTAATTATTGGCGATGATATGAGATATGATAATGACCATATTGTAACTGACTATTCAAAAAGAGCAAAAACAGATCAATCACTAAAAGGTATAAATAAAATAGCTAAAGAGCAAGGACAAGAAGTAGCTGATAAAATAGCCGATATTGTTATTAAAAACACATATAGAACATTAATGACTAGAGGTATGAAGGGTTGTTATGTTTATTGTACTGATAAAGAATTGAATAAATACATAAAAAAATATAACGGAAGTGTAAGGTGAGAATATGAATGAAATAAAATGCCCTAAATGTGGAGCCACTATTCAAATAAGTGAAAAAGATTATGATTCTATATTAAAACAAGTTAGAGATCACGATTATGAAGAACAATTAAACGCAGCAAAGCGGATGCTTGAAACAGAAAAAGAAAGTGCTATTAAACTTGTAAAATCTGAACTCGAGAAAAAAAGTCAAGAAGAACTTGCTAAGAAAAATGAAGAAGTATTAAAATTACAAAGCAAAATAGATAATAAAGATAAAGAAAAAGAAAATGAATTATTAAATGCCAAAACATCTTTGGAAAAAGAATTTCAAAAGAAAATTAATGAATTAAATCTTGAGATTTCCAATTTAAATAATACTATAGAAAGTCAAAATAAAAATAGAGAATCAGAAATTAAAAATGCTAAATCTGATTTAGAAAAAACGTATCAAGATAAAATCAACTCAATGAATATTGAACTTAACGATTTGAAAAATTCGTTAAAAAACAAGGACAGTGAAAAGGAAACTGAAATTATTAAAATAACTTCAAAAAAAGATCAAGATATAAGTGAATTAAAAAATAAATTAGATCTTAGTGAAAAAGAATTCGAATTAAAAGAAAAAAATACTAAGGAAAAGTATGAGCTTGAATTAAAAAATAAAGATGAGATGATAGAATACTATAGAGATTTAAAGGCTAAACAATCTACAAAGATGATTGGTGAATCTCTTGAACAACATTGTAATGCAGAATTTGGAAGAATTAGGCCAATGTTTAGCAATAAAACTTATTTTGAAAAAGATAATGATGCTAGAACTGGTTCAAAAGGTGACTTTATTTTTAGAGATTACGATGAAGAAGGTAATGAAATTGTCTCAATCATGTTTGAAATGAAGAATGAAGCTGATGAAACAGCTACTAAACATAAAAACGAAGATTTCTTTAAAGAATTAGATAAAGATAGAAATGAGAAAAAATGTGAATACGCTGTTCTTGTATCTTTACTAGAGACAGATAATGAAATGTATAACGCAGGTATTGTTGATGTTTCTTATCGCTATGATAAAATGTATGTTATCAGACCTCAGTTTTTTGTGCCTATTATCACTTTACTCAGAAATGCATCTATTAAATCTCTTGATTATAAAAAACAACTTGTTCAAATGCAAAACCAAAATATAGATATTTCAAACTTTGAAAAAAATATGAACTTGTTCAAAGAAGGTTTTTCAAAAAATTACAGACTTGCTTCTGATAAATTTGCAAAAGCTATTGATGAAATTGATAAAACTATCGATCATTTAAACAAAACTAAAGAAGCATTACTGTCAAGTGATAGAAATTTAAGATTGGCTAATGATAAAGCCCAAGACCTAACAATAAAAAAACTTGTTAAAGGTAATAAAACAATGGCTGAATTATTTGGAAAAGCAACCGGAGACAAAAAGTTACTAGATTATGCTGAATCAATTGATAATGAAGAGACTGATTTTTCTTCTGAAGATGAAAATGCTAATCAAAATAATGAATAATTGAATATACTAGCTATGGCTAGTTTTTCTTTTGCCTATACTTTTACCTATATGATATTTTAAACTATTATAAATTTTAGTAAATTGTAGAAAATTAAAATCCCTTAATTATAGGGGATTTAATCTTTTATCACAGGTATAACGCGAACAAACTTTCGGACCCCCTGAAGAGTGCAATTTTTTTAAGAAAATAGAAAGAATAAATAAATATGATGAAAATTCTAATTATAAAGTATTAGATACTTTATATAATTCATCTCCTTTATTATATGAAGATCATATATTTAATGAAGAAGGATCTAAACCTGTTATAATAAATGAAGATTTATTAAAAATAGAGGAATAAATATATTGATTTTATTTTTCTATATGATATATTGATATTAATAATAAGAGTGTATTTCATTATTAAGATGGAATATGCTCTTATTTTATTTTAAGGAGGAATGTATGAATAGATATGATAAAGAAAGCACTATAATAAAAGATTTCCAAAGTTTTGATCATAGTGATGTATGTTTACTTACCAACGGTGTACATAGATTATATAATCAATTACATAATCCAAAAGAATGGAATTATTGGATTGATAATTCTTCAAAAAAATCTTTGCCACCTGATTTTTATAATGAAAAACTTAAACTGATGATGGATGTGATGCGTGTTGATGATCATTCTTTTATTAATGAAAAAGGACAGGTTATAAATCCTACTAATCAGCGTGAAAGTCAAATATTTAAAGAAATGTTAAAAATTAATCCATCGTTAAAACAAGCAGCAGATGAGGGTCATATATTTATAAATCCATATACTGGGCTTGATACTGATGAGGATCATAATTATGGATTCTATGTGAATACATTCAATCGTGTTGTAAAAAACCATATTGATAAAATATCAGATTATAAAAAAAATCATCCTGATTATAAAGTTATATTTTTTATACTTGACGAATCCTCTCCTTATGCAATTATTCTTGATGGCAGTAATCCCAAGAATCCTGGAGATGGTTTTTTTGGTCAACCTCATTTTTGGTGGTATGATAAAAACATGATGGATTGCACCAAAGATTCAGGAATAGACTATATTGTTTGGATGACACCATATAAACATTTTGAAAATAAAGAAAAACTGGAACTACCAAAGGCCATTATAATTAATTTAAAAAAGTTTAATTATAAAAAATTATATCCATATGATCCTAGTGAGATGTATAGTTTAGAAAGATAATCAGTTATTTATCTTTTATTTATTTTTTATATCTGTAATAATTTTTGGTAGTTTTTTTTATAACAATTATATTATATAAACTAATTAGAAGAATACCTATTATTAAGAAAACATAAGTGTTAAATAAAATAACTGTAAGATATATTATGGTAAACGAAGGAGAATATAATTATTCCCTTTTTTTATATGTTATAATTGTATGTAGGTGATATATATGGAGTATGAAGTTAGATTTTACTATAATACAAACAAATTAAATGAATTACTTTCTATACTTAGATCTAATAAAGATTTAGTTGAAAATATTAGAACTTATGAAAAGACTATTCAATATAACCACTCTGACCCTAAGTATGATTTTTATTCTAAAGAAATAGATGGAAGATTTAGATTAAGAATATCAAAAAATGATAAGGAATCAAAAGCTAAATTAAGTTGGAAAAGAAGACTTAATGATAATACTTCTTCTTTAGTTAATAAAGAAGAAGAAAAAGAAGTTAATATTGATTCAGAA
>CADACC010000035.1 GCA_902786275.1 uncultured Erysipelotrichaceae bacterium
TTGGATGTTTATTTAGCACTATACCAAGCAATCTTGTTTCATCTATGTTAAATTCAAGAGTAGTATTTTTATTCTTTGCAGTTGAACCAGTTATTTCAACGTCTTCATTAACTTTACTAATTATAGGAAGTAAAATAGTGTTATTTTTTAAATAGGTTGTAACTATATTTTTAAATAAACATGATTTTATTATATGATTATTATATTTTTTGTTAGCTATGAGATTTTTAATTTTAGAACTTTTATAATCATCTAAATTACTATCAGAAACTATTAAATAGAAGTTATTTCTTATTTCATTATTTCTTAAAATAAAATCTATTAATTCATCAAAATGATTATTTAAGATTTCTTTACTTATAATTATTGTTTTGATGTGAGCATAATAGGCTTTTTTATCAATTGATTCTTCAAAATTTCTAAATAGATCACTAATTGTTGTACCTTTGCTTATCTTTGTTTCATCAATATCAAAACTTCCAATGTATTTATCACTTTTATAATCAAGAAATATTCCATTTACTAGTTCTAAGTCATTTATTTCAACATAGTTATAACAACCTGTTAAGAATAAACATATTATAATTATTAATAATCTTTTCATTTGTTATTTCTCCATACGTATTTTTTGAAATAATTTAAATTAAAAGGCGATAGAGGCATAGTGTATGATTTGTTAAATGAATTTGTTGAACAAAGTCTTATCATCATAAAAATAAATACCAGTAAGATGCCATATAAACCTAATAGGGCTGCAAAGATTAGAAATAAGAATCGATATACTCTAAGTTCATTATTAAAGTCTGGATCATTAAATACTAATGATGCAATATATGAAAGAGCAATTGTAATAATCATTATTGGACTTACAATACCGGCTTTAACTGCTGCTTCACCTAATATTAATGCACCAAGAATTGATATTGTTGATCCATATTTCGATGGAAATCTTGAGTCACTTTCTCTTAAAAGTTCGTATATAATAAGCATTATTAATGCTTCAAATACTGAAGGAAAAGGAACACCTTTTCTTTGATCTATGAAACTCGTTAATAAACTAGTGGGTATGGTTTCTTGATTATAATTTATAGTTGCAATATAGTATGCTGGTTCAACTAACGTAATAACTAAACAAATATATCTAATAAATTTTATAAAGTTATTTTGAAGAGGTCTTAGATATTTATCAGTTATAGGGTTTATAAAATCTGTAAAAAATGATGGCATTATTAATGCATATGGACTATTATCAACTAAAATAATTATTTTTCCATCAACTAAAGCATTTGATATTTCATCAGGCCTTTCACTTAATATAATTATAGGGAAATCATTTTTATAGTTTTTTTGAAGAATGTTTGATAGATTACCTGAATCCATTATTTCTTTTTCATAAATATTATCTATTATTGATGAAATATCTTTTATAATTTTTTTATCTGCTAGACTATCTATATATACAATATCAATTAAAGTGTTTGTATATTTTCCAACAGTTTTATTTATAATCTTTAAATCCTTATGTTTTATTCTTCTTTTTATTAAACCAAGGTTTAATTCAATATTTTCAGTTAATGAGTCTTTTGGACCATTAACTGCAGGTTCACTATCTGGAGTACTTATTGATCTAGATAAATCTTTTTTTGCTTCTGATGCATATATATGTTTATTTTTATATATAGTGATTACATAGCCATTTAAAAGATATTTATCTTTTTCATTTTCATTTATTAATAATGTATGAGGAGCTGTAAGTTTATTTGTTTCTATTATTGGCCATGTAATATATTCATTAATTTTATCTGCTGATGTTAATGACTCAAAATAAATGATAGTGTAGCTATCATTTAATTTATTTATTATTAAATCAGGATTGTTTTTATAATCATTTATAATATTATTAAACATATTTATATTATTAACTTTATTTATTCTTTAATACTTTTAAATACTTTAGTATAATAAATTTGAAGGTTTTGATTTATATGGTAAAGGTTAAAATTGAAAGACTTAATGATCAGCTTGAAGGAATAGGTTATGTAGATGGAAAAATTATATTTGTTCCTAAAAGTAAAATAGGTGATGAAGTAGATGTTGATATTACTTATGATGCTAAATCTTTTTTAAGAGGTAAAGCACTAAGTGGAATAAAAATTGATTGTCCTTATTTTTATAATTGCGGAGGATGTAATTTAAGAAATTACTCTTATGAAGAAACACTTAGTTTAAAACTTGATAATTTAAAACATTTACTTGATAAAAATAATTTAGAATATAAGTCAATCGATTTAATTAAAAATAAATATATTAATAATTATCGAAATAAAATATCTTTAAAAATTGTTAATGGAGATATTGGATTTTACGAAGATAAATCTAACTTAATTACAAAAATAGATAGCTGTTTACTTGCTAAAGATGAAATAAATAGATTTATAAAAGAAATTAATAAATTTAATATTAATAATGGTTTTGTTACTATTAGATGTAATTATAACAATGAATTACTAGTTATTATTGATACTAATGATAAAATTGATTTTGATTTTAATAGTCTTAAAACAGATTTTAAAATTGCTGGTATAGTTATAAATAATAAAACAGTTTTAAATGATAATTTTTTCTTTGATAAGATAAATGATATTTTATTTAAAGTATCATATGATTCTTTTTTTCAAGTGAATAATTATACTGCTGGATGTATATTTGATATTATTAATGATAATATTTCTAAAGATGATGATGTTCTAGATTTATATTCTGGTGTAGGGACTTTAAGTATAATTGCAGCTAAAAATGCCAGAAATGTTATAGGCGTTGAAGTAGTTAAAAATGCAGTTTTAAATTCACTTGTAAATAAGGATATTAATAAAGTTAAAAATGTTGAATTTATTTTAGGTGATGTACCTAAGGTATTATCTAAGCTAAATAACTGTTTTAATACATTTATTTTTGATCCACCTAGAGCAGGGCTTGATAAATTCACAATTGATTATACCTTAAAGAATAAACCTGATAAAATTATTTATGTATCATGTAATCCAATTACATTAGTTAGAGATTTATCTTATTTAAAAGATATATATAGTATTAAAAAGATAAGTTTAATAGATATGTTTAGTTATACTCATCACTATGAAACTGTTTGTTTATTAGAAAGAAGGTAATTTATGAAAAACAAATTTGCAATAATAGAAATAGGTAGTTATAATACCAAAACTCATGTATATGAAAAAAATAAACTAATATATGAAAATAATGCTACTATTAAATTTAAATCAAATTATAAAGAGAACAATAAGATTTCAAATGAAGATTTAGAATTGTTGTATAAAGAAATAGAAAAAGCATTAAAGTATACCGATAATATTCACATATATGGTTGCAGTATATTTAGAAACATTTCTGATAAAGAACTAGATGAAATCAATCAGTTTATTTACAAAAAGTACAAAATAAAAATTGAGGTTGTATCACAGGAAGATGAAGCAAAATATACAGCCTTAGGATGTTATTCTAAAATAGATTATCCAGGAAATATTTGTATATTTATTGGTGGCGGAGGATCTATTGAATTAATCTTTATAAAAGAAAAAGAAGTCATCGAAAAACATTATTATAATTTTGGGGTTGTAGATGTTACAAATAAATTTGAAAGTTTAAAAGAAGATATTCCAACATGTACTTTTGATGAAGTGTATGATTATGTTGGTAATTTAATTAGAGATATTAAAACAAAAGCAGATATATTAATTCTAGCAGGTGGAGATCACTTCTATTGGTATAATAATGCAGGATATAAATTATTAAAGAATACAGTATACAAAAATGAAAACCAAAAATATATGATAACAAAAGAATTAAGTGATCAATATGATAGAAATGCTTTAGTAACATCCTTAGAAAAAATAAGAAATAATAGCGATAATCCAAGTTGGTTTGACGGATCTAGAGCTATGAAAGTAATTACAAATTTTATATCAAATAAAATAGATGCAAAATTTATCATTCCAACAAAAGTTAATATGGAAGATGGTATTAAAGAAATATTAGAATAAAATTTCAACTTATTTCCAATGTGTAAATAAATAGAGTGGTTTCATACCCAGGAAATATTCCTAATACTGAAACAAGGTTGGAGCGCTTAGCACTGGCACTGATATAACCCACTATGAAACTATTTGTATATTTGAAAGGAAGGTAAAATAATGAAAGTACTTATACTTGGTTTTAGTAATAATATTGTAAGTGAGGATAGTTTTATTCCTAATCAAAAAGGACTTACAAAGTCATGCATAGATGTATGTGAAGATAAATTAAAAGAACTTGGTTATGAATCTGAATATATATGCATGAATAAAAAGAATATTAATAAATGCTTCGCATGTGGAGCCCGTGGATGGGGAATATGTTACAACGAACATAAATGTATTCAAAAAGATGACTTTAATAGTATATATGAGCATATGAATGATTTTGATGCTTATATATTTGTAACACCTGTTTATTTTTGGGAAATGAGTGAATCTGCAAAAGTATTCTTTGATAGACTTAAAAGATGTGATGCATTTAATGAGGATTCTAAAATAAAGGGTAAAAAGATTATATGTATTGCCTGTGCAGGTGGAAGTGGAAGAGGAACAGATGAAGTTTTAAATTCATTTGATACACTTAATCATTTCCTTAAAACTGATATGGTTGGTAGAATACCTGTTACTAAATTTAATTTTGATGAACAAAAAAGTTTAATAATTGATAGTATTGGTAAATTATAATTTTTAAAAAGTCTTAGTTATAAGACTTTTTTTATGTGTAAAATACTATGTTATATCTATTCTTATTATGATAAAATAAATATATAGTAAAGTAGGTGCTTTATGGATTATACTAATATGACACTTGATGAAAAGATAAAACTTATTGAACAAACTGATGATGCTTTAAAATGTTCAACAGTTTATAAAATGGTTATTGATTCTACTGAGAATGATTCACTTGCAATCATAGAGAAATATTATAAATTTTTATCTCCTGCATATCTTAGAAATTTATCAAGACTTGTTAAAACAAGAGATTACTTTGATAAGGTAATTGATATAATTAAGGATGACTTAACAAATGATGACCTTTTTTTCTATATTTCTAGTATTCATGATTACAATAAAAGATTAGATTGTGCTAGAAAATATATTGATAAAATAGATTTTAATATATTACAAGATTATGGTAGTGATTTATTAAGATATCCTGATCCTGATGATGATTCTAAAGAAAATGAAATGCCTTCAGGTATTAACTATGAATTTCTTACAGAATTATTAGATGCAACTAATGATAAAGAATCTATATCTTTACTTATTTGTGCGATTGATGATGTTGAAAAGAAACTTAGATTCTTTAATAAATACATAGATGTGTTTGATTCACAAGATATTGCAAAAATTATTGGTACAATTCCTAATTATAATTTCAGAATTGAGCTATATAGTCAATATCAAGATAAAATTAAAGATGTTGACTTACCATTACTAGTTACGAATTTTTCGAGAGTATCGAAGAGTGACATTGATGATTTTTTTGAAAGATTTAAAGATAAATTGCCTAACGATAGTTTGACTTATGAACATATTATTATGCAGAACTTTAGTGGATTTGACCTTTTTGAAATGTTAGATAAATATATTGATAAGCTTGATTCACAAAGTATATCAAAACTACTTAAGAGAAATTTATCTTATATTAGCGTAAATAATAAACCTCATTCTAACGAGCTTTCTGCAGTTTATATTCATGGCTCGAGAACTGAAGATCCCTATTATTTAGTTAAATGTTTTGAAAAGTATAGTAAATATTTAGATAATTATGAAATTGGTGAACTTATTTGTCATATAAATACGTACGATAAAAATACATATAGAATGTTTACCTATATTGAAACACTTTATAGATTTAATCCTAGTTTTAAGGAATTGCTTCATAATATGGGAGAAGAATCAACAAATAAATATTTAAATATCCTCTCTAACTTAGACAGAGACATTTTGATAAATTTATTTCCTGTATTAGCTGATTCCAACGGAAGAGTTGATTCTGAAGAAAAACTTTACTTTGTTATTGAGTTTGTTAAGAAAGTAATGGCTTCTAACTCATCAGAAATAAGAAGAATTTCAAACGAGGTTTTAAGGGAAATATTGAAGCAGCCTTTTGAAAGATGGGAAGAGTCTTTTAAACAAATTGAAGAGACGTTTTTGAAAAATAATATTCCTTATGTCGGAAAAATATATGATATCTTTGATACTTTGCATCCTGATTCTAAAGAATATGTAAAAAAGGCTCGTTCAAAGAATTTAAAATCACTTAATTCAAACAAAGCAATATCTATTGTTTTATTTGGCGATCTTTTAAAATGTGCGATTGGTTCAAATAATAGATCTTTAAAAAATTATTTAATAGATATAAAGAATGGTAACATAATCCTTAAAAATATCATTGATAATGAAATTGATATTGATTTATTAAGAGACGATGAAAAAGATATTTTAAATCATTATCTAAATCATTTAAATAATCTTTATAATCATACTAAGTTTAAATAATCTTTATAATCATACTAAGGCTGGTTTAGAAAAACCACGAGTTATGACTAATGATTTAAAAAGAGATTCTTATGAATTAATTCAACTTTTTTTCAAAACTAATACTAGTGATTTTGATATTGATGATTTACCAGACAGGATAGTAAGCATGTTTACTCATTTTATTGGAATTAATAAAATTGATGACTTAATAAATTGTATGAATGCTGAACTATATATTGCTAATGAAAGAAATATTCAAAGAGCAATGAATAATAATTTTACACTAGAATCTGGAGATTTTATTAAAGGTTTATCTGGACATCGTGGTAAAACTGATAGCGTATATCTTCAATATTTAACAAGTATATTACAAAATGGAAATCTATGTCAGGAATTTTTAGGTGATTCTTCATCTCATGATATGACACCACTTGATGCTGATGTATCAAGAGTACCAAAGCTAGACAATCCTTATAGCGTATTTTCTGATTCTCGTATAGCTGCATCTAGATATGGTCCACTTTGGATAGTTTTGAAGAATGATAATAAGTTTAATAATACAGATGAAAATAATAAATATCTTCCAAATAAATTAGAAATATTTAATACTGGAGTTACAGGTGAGGACCATTATGGAATTAGAACTGGATTTCCATCATCTGCTATTGACTTTTTCGTACTTCAAGATTTAACAAAACTAAATATATTAAAATATGAAATTGTTATGAATGGATTTTATATTCCAATCGTTAATACTAAGGGTGAGCTCGTTTTTGAGCCAAACGAGTATTTTAGACTTTGTGAAAATATGCAAGGTTTAACTTATTATGGTACTCAGAATGATTATAAATTTGCACCAGAACTTGATAATTTTAATGGAAATAACCAAGGTTATAATGTTGATGTTGAAACGTCTATTAAAGAAGTATCTAATAAGCGTAATTTAATATTAGATAAATTAAGAGCAGCGGGCATTAATGTTGTTCTAGGTAGATGCGATGATTTATCAAATAAATCTGTAGAATTAATAGATACAGGATCAACAGGACGTGGTACTAATAAATTTAATGATTATGACTTTGATTTTATTATGAGAGTTGATCGAATAACTTATGCAAATAGTGATGAGATGCAAAAGTTATATGATGGAATTAAAAAAGCATTTCCTACTATTAGTTTTGAAAACAATAATAGTATAAGAAATCAAACTGTGTTTCTAAGTGATGGATCATCAGCAAAAATTGATATTACATTTATATCTAAAACAGATAAACTTGATTACTCAACTGATGAGTGTATAAAAGATAGACTATCAAATATAAAAAGACTTGATTCTGATAAATATGTTAAAGTTCTTCAAAACATTGTTTTAGCTAAAGAAGTGTTAAAAGACTGTTATAAACCTAAACACGCTGGTCAAGGTAAAGCTCAAGGTGGCCTTGGTGGTGTAGGGGTTGAAAACTGGATTCTTCAAAGTGGTGGATCTTTTGAAAGAGCCGCAAGAATATTTTTAAGCTATGCTGAAGGAAGAGATTTTGAAGAATTTAAAAAAGTATATACAGTTTGGGATTTTGGTGAAAACCATATGGCTGACATGAAAAGTAAATATAAGCATGATGAGTTTGTATCTAATAATATGGATCAACATGGTTATGACAAAATGAAAGAAGTTTTAAAAGAGTACATCCGTAAGTTAGATGAAGAAAGAACTAATGAGTACTCCGATGAAACAAGATAAAGGTTGTTATTTAGATAAAAGTGTTCAAGAATAATTGAACACTTTTTTTATTTATATTATAATTAACTTATTAGAAAGTATCTAAATATCATCACGGAGGATTTATGAAAATATTTGTTATATGTAGTAAAAAATTTTATGGAAGGATACCTGAGATAAAATCTGTTTTAGAACAAAAAGGAAATGAGGTATATTTACCAAATTGTTATGATAATCCTGCAGCAGAACAAGAGGCTTGGGACTTAGGTGTTGATGAACATCAAAAATTTAAAGAAAAAATGTATAAACAAAGTGAAAAACTTATTTCTAAAATGGATGCTGTACTTGTTTTAAATTTTGATAAAGAAAAAGATGGAGAAATATTTAAAAACTATATTGGTGGAGCAACATTTTTAGAAATGTATGATGCATTCAGATTACATAAAAAGATATATTTATATAATAGTATTCCTGAAGGAATGTTGTTTGATGAAATACAAGGATTTAATCCTATTATTATAGAAGGAGATTTAAATAAAGTAGTTTAGCTATTTTATTTCAGGGTGGTTTTATGAGAATAGTAAAAAGAGAATCAAAGTTTAGAACTGATTCCGGTTCTGATGTTATATTAAGACAAAATAATAATAAATA
>CADACC010000036.1 GCA_902786275.1 uncultured Erysipelotrichaceae bacterium
GCAGATCCACCATTACCACAAATATAAATTGTTCCTTGGTTTTTATATGTCTCGTAGATTGCATTCATTGCTTCATTAATTTCATCTAAATTTAGATTATTAATTACTCTTATTTCTCTTTCATAATATTCTTTAATTGCATTTTTAAAATTCATAATTATCTTTTCCTTCCATTTTCTTTATCTAAAACTGTTCTTACAGCATCTTTTAAATCTTCGCATACATAAGTTGGGCTAACATAGAATTTATTGTCATTTCCACCTTGTCCAGTTTTAACTAAAACACTAGTCATTCCTCCAGCATTTTCAGCCATTTTAATATCAAGTGTAGAATCACCTATAATAATAGATTGAGATAAATCAATATTAAACTCTTGCGCAGCCCTTAAAAGCATACCAATTTTCGGCTTACGACAGTCACAATCAAACTTAAGTTCAGGTCTTTCACCTTCAAACCCTTTATCAGGATGATGAGGACAATAATACAAACCATTAATATATGCTCCTTCATCACCTAAAAGTTTTTCTAATTTTTTATGTATATTATCAAGTTCTTCTTCAGTAACTTCACCTCTTGCAATAACAGGTTGATTAGTTATAACAATACATAAATAATCAGAATTATTAATATCTCTAATTGCTTCAGCAGCACCTGGTATTAAATTAAAATCATCTGGATTTCTTAAAAAACCAACATATTCATTAATAGTTCCATCTCTATCTAAAAAGATACATTTTTGCTTATTGGATAGATTTCTTTTAGTATGAACTCCTCTATTATACTCATCTTGAACCATAGCATATCTTTCAGGAGTTCCCATATCCTTTGCATACTCACTAGACTTATATGAATATACTTTGCCTTCTTTAATTAAAGGTTCAACAATATCTTTTTCATAACTATATTTTTTTTCTTCTTTAATTAAATCAAGTGTATCTTTTGAAAATATCATGACACCTGCATTAACTAAATTATGATAAAAATATTTTGTTCTATCATTAGTCTTAGAATCAAAACTTTGAACTTTATTATCTTTATCAGCAACTACTAAGTCACTATCAAAAGGATGTGAATTAGGATGAGTTAATAAAGTAACAGATGCATTATTTTCTTTATGAAATTGTTCCATTCTTTTAAAATCAATATCAATAAAGACATCAGCAAGCAAGAATATAAAATCTTCATCAATTTTATCTTTTAAATAATAAAGTGATCCCGCAGTTCCAAGAGGTTTTTCAGGGTCTTCAGTAACATAACTTATATTTACTCCAAGAGCACTACCATCTTTAAAATAATCTTTGATTACTTCACCGAGATGACCAACAATTAATGTTATGTCTATAATACCTGATTTCTTTAAATTCATAATTTGATGATATAAAATTGGATATCCGGATATCTCTAACATTGGTTTAGGAATAACTCCACCAGTTAAAGAACTAACTCTAGTTCCCTTACCTCCAGCTTGAATTACAGCTTTCATGCCATATTCCCCCGTTTCAATTATTTATTTATATGTTTAACAGTTTCTCTTACAGCTTCATCAGAAGTGTATGTTGCTTTCCAACCAGTAGAATGGATTTTACTTAAATCATATTGGAATTTAGGAACATCGCCTTTCCATCCTACATTTCCACCAGTATAGTTATATTTAACATTCTCATAACCTAATACTTCACATACAATATCAGCTATTTTTGTAACACTTGTTGCTGTTTCAACACCAACATTATATATAGTTACACCTTTAGGGATATCTTTTGTCATTTTAACAATACAATCAACTAAATCAAGTACATAAATATATGGCTTAGTTTGTGTACCATCCCCAAGTATTTCAAGTTCATTAGGATTATTTTTTAGCTTTCTTGTAAAATCATAAATAACACCGTGTGTCAAATTAGGCCCAATAACATTTGGAAATCTAAATACCATAGTATTTAAATCATTCATATATGAATAAGATGAAATAAAGTTTTCACTAGCATATTTAGCACCTCCATAATATGAAATAGGAAGTAAACCACCTAAATCTTCAGTTAACATCTTACCTGATTCATTCCCATAAATAGCAGATGTTGAAGAAAAAAATAAATCTTTAATATTATTTCTTCTCATGTATTCAAGAACAGAAAAAGTTGTCATAAATGTATCATTATAATCAACTAATGGATTTTTTGCTCCTTTTTGAATATCAGAATTTGCAGCTAAATGATATACTTTATCAATTTTTTCATCTGCTAAAGTACTACAAAATAATTCTGTATCTGCAATATCTACATTATAAAACTTATAATTTGAATTTTTAGAAAATTTATCTACATTTTCTTGTTTTCCTAATGTGAAGTTGTCTACGCAAACAACTTCATTTCCTTCATTTAATAATCTTTCAACTAAATGTGTGCCAATAAATCCAGCACCGCCTGTAACTAATAATCTCATATAATAATTTCCTTCCTAACTTACAAATATTGTTGTAGTTCCTAAGTGGTCAAATTTAAATTCCATCTCAGGTAACTCTTTCATTTCTTTTCTAAATTTTGTTTGATTTTTTTCCGGAACATAAAATAAGAAGAATCCACTTCCGCCAGCTCCAAGAATTTTTCCACCAAGAGCTCCTGCTTTTATAGCTCTATCATACCACTCATCAAATTTAGGATTACTAATTCCACTAGCTAAAGTCTTTTTTATTTGCCAATTTTCATCTAGAATCTTACCAACAGCATCAATATTATCATGTTCAAGTTCATATTTCAATTGATGAGTTAATTCAACAATTTTCTTTTGACCAGCTTCTTTGTCAGATGCAGAAACCATATTCTTAGATTGTTCTTTTAATATTTCAGATGCATTATGTTCACCACCAACATAAAGCATAATTAAATTTTTTTCCAATTGTTTAAATGCATCATGACTTAGAAGTACAGGTTCAACATCAACTGTTCCATTTTTATTAAACTGATAATAATTTAACCCCCCAAACGCAGCAGCGTATTGATCTTGTTTACCAATTGGATTTTTTAATATGTTAATTTCCATATCACATGCAGCTTCAGCTATCTCAGATTTTGATGCAAATTGTCTCTTATGACATTTTAAATTATTAATTAAGCCAACAGTAAATGAACTAGAAGATCCGAGTCCTGTTCCTTGAGGAACATCAGCAATTGAAGTGATTTCTAGTCCTTCTAATTCTTCTTTCTTTAGACATTCTCTAAAAATGCTATGACTAACTTGATCTAAATCTTTAACAATCTCAGTTTTTGAATATTTAAGCGCTGTTGTCTTCTTATCAAAAGATGGATGAGATGTAATATACATATACTTGTTTATTGTTGTACTAATAACACATCCTCCATTTTTTTCATAGAAAGAAGGTAAATCACTTCCTCCTCCGCATAAACTTACCCTAAATGGTGTTCTTGTTATAATCATTCTTTTTTACCTCTTTTCTTTTCTCTACCCATTATCTCTTTATAATAAGCACCACACACTTTTTCTGAATCACCTATCATTTTAACTTTACCATGATCAAGCCATATAACTTTCGTACATAATTTTTCTATAGATTCAAGTGAATGTGATACATAAAGAACTGTAGTTCCGCCTTCAATCATAGACATCATTTTATGTTTACTTTTCTCTTGAAATTTAATGTCTCCAACAGATAGTATCTCATCTACAATTAATATTTCAGGATCAACAATAGTTGAAATTGAAAATGCCAACTTAGCTGTCATACCTGAAGAAAAGTTTTTAACTGGAACATCTAGAAAATCTCTTAATTCAGAAAATTCAACTATATCTTCAAATCTCTCATCAATAAATTCTTTAGAGTATCCTAAAATAGCGCCATTTAAATATATGTTTTCTCTTGCTGTTAACTCGCCATCAAAACCTGCACCAAGTTCAATCATTGGAGATATTTTACCATTTACCTCAACTGATCCTTCAGTTGGTTTATATACTCCTGATACAACTTTAAGAAGTGTTGACTTACCAGCACCATTAGTACCAACTATACCAACAACTTCGCCTTTTTTTATATCAAGGCTAACATCTTTAAGTGCCCAAAAATAATCTTTCTTCTTCTTTTTTCTTTTCCAGAAACTAAGGATTTTAATAAACATTTGTTTAAGTGAATTATCTTTTTCAACACCAAGATTAAATTTCATAGATACATTATTTATTCTTATCATATTAATCACCTATATATAATAAACAAATTTATCTTGTTTCTTTCTAAATATAATCATACCAATAATCATTGTAACAAAACCTATACCAAGTCCAGCAAGTATATAAAGTGCTGTAGGTCTATTACCAAAAATTACAATTTCTCTTAAAGAATTTATGTATATATAAAGTGGATTAAGTCTAAATATTCTTTGAAGCCATACAGGTAAAATAGTAAGAGAATAAAATATTGGTGTAAAATAGTTAAGCATTGTTAAAACTATTCCCCAAATATATAACACGTCTCTTAAAAATACAGTAACTGTAGATAAAAAATATCCAATCCCAATAGTAAACATTAAAGCTCCTAAGAATATTACCGGAATTAATAAATAATATATATTTATTGCACATTTAGTTCCTTCTGCAGAATTACCACTTAAAAGTACAATTAAGAAAAATGGTATTAAAGTAAACAAAAAGTTAATTCCAGCAAATAAACACTTTGCAATAGGAAATATATATTTAGGAATATAAACCTTATTTATTAATGAAAAATTACCAACCACTGCAGTTAGGGAATTATTTGTTGCCTCAGAAAAATAATTCCAAATAATAAGACCGCTCATTAAGTATACAAGGTAGTTAACACCTTCCATACTAAATTTAAACATATTAGAAAAAACAAGAGCCATTACGCTCATTACCATAAGTGGATATAATATACTCCAAAGTACACCAAGCACACTTCTTTTATATTTAACTTTAAAATCTCTTATTATTAACTGTTTCATTAAAAAGGAATATTTTTTAAAATTTATAAATACATTTTTTATAGTTTTCATACTTAATCCTCTCATACTTAAACATTATAACAAAAATAAAAAAAAAATAAAACAGAATATGACCTATTTGTGTCATATTCTGTTATTTTTTAATTAACTAACCTGTCTCCTTCATCAAGCATTGTTATAATTGATACCCCATATCCACTCGTAACATTATCAACTATTACATGTGTAACAGCACCAATTAAATATCCATCTTGGATAATAGGTGATCCACTCATCCCCTGAACTATTCCCCCTGTTTTATCAAGTAATTCTTTATCAGTTACATCAAAACTTATACTTTTAAGTTTACTGTTTTTATTAATATTAGTTATCTCTATTTCATATTCTTTTACATCTTCACCTTTAGTAACCGTTCTTATATAAGCTTTACCAAGTTTTACTTCACTTAATTTTTTTACCTCTAATGCTTCATCTAAATCATATTTAGATGAATAAAGACCATATATACCATATTTACTATTTTTCTTTATATCACCATACAAGTTATTATTATAAAACTTAGCATTTTTACTTCCAGGGTTTCCATCAGTACTTCTCGTAATACTGGTAATAATATTTTTAAATATATTACCAGTATCTATCTCTATTTTCTCTTTTGAATTAGATTCTTGTATTTCATGACCAAGAGCTCCATATACTTTTGATTCAGGATCTATATATGATAGCGTTCCAATTCCTGTAACGCTATCTTTTATATAGATTCCTGTTTTATATTTTCCATCTACTTCAATAAGTTTTAATTTTGTTTTCTTCTCTACTTTATTTCTTAAATATGTAATAGTTATATCTTCTTCATTATTATATGTATCTATAATATTTACTAAATCATCTACACTACTTATATTAGTATCATTTATTTTAATAATATAATCCCCTAATCTTAGTTCTGGATTAGCTTTATTATATTTACCATTTATCTTATAAAAACCAACAACCATAACTCCAGGTGTTTTAACAGTTATACCAATTGTTTTACCACCTGGTATTATTTTGTTTGAATAAGCTATTACATTTAAAGGAAATATAAATAAAGATAAAAATAATATCGTTATTTTCTTTTTCATAAATATTAATTCACCTATTTATATTATGGATAAATTAATTAAATATAAAAAAACAATTATTGGTAAATTAATGAATATTACTTATCCAAAATGTCTTTGTTGTTCTTCAGGTGTTAAGCCTTCAACGATAACTCCTCTTTTTATCATACTTTCTCTATATGGTGTATAACCTAGTGTTCCCCAACTAGCAAGCTGATCACCAATATCTGATGTTGTTAAATAATCTTTTTTAATCTCGAATTGGCTTAAAGTATCATTTAATAATTTTTCATATTCCTTATCTGAAAGTCTATCAAAAATTGTAATTTCATCATATTCAAAAGCTCCAACCTTTAATCCTTTTCTAGTTGTAAAATCTTCAACTGATGTAACACCTTCAGCTTTAATATAATTATAAGCCTCCAATAGTCTATCTTTATAATTCTGATTTTTTGTTAAAATAGTATAAGTTGTATAATCTTTAGCAATGTAATTCAAAAACTTAGCATCCATAATTATTCCTCATTTCGTATATTTATATTATAACAAGTATATTATCTTTCTACAACTTTTATATATTCAATAACAGGCCTATCTTTTACTTCTATAGAACCATTATCATCAGTTGGTTTTGCTTTTTTAGCTATTTTATCTACAACATCCATACCTTCAATAACATAACCAAAAGCAGCATATTTACCATCTAAATGTAAACTATCAGCTTGA
>CADACC010000037.1 GCA_902786275.1 uncultured Erysipelotrichaceae bacterium
ATGTTTAGCAACAGCTTTAACACCTGAAATAGATGTTATATCTGATAAATAACCTATTCCAATATTTTTAGGGTAACTAACTATTGTCATGATAGTAGCGTATTTACCACTAATCATAAAGTCAGTTGGACTAAATTGAATTCCTTTAGGAGATACTTCTGCTTTAAGTGCCATTATCCCATCACCGCCCCAAAAGTAGTTTTATTACCACCATTTAAGAAGTTATCTAAAAGCATTCTTAAATCGTCATTAGATGTTTGAATAGAATTAAGTCCACAGTTAGCTAAGTTACTTATCATCTGGTGAAGTTTCTTTTGAACTAATTCCATTTTCTTTTCTTTAAAAATTAAGTAGTATTCTGTATCTACCACATTATATTCTGAACTCATAAAACTATTTGCTTTACTTATATCTTGAATTATCATTTTTCTTGTATAACTATCATTATTCTTATTATACATAAGTTGTAAATTTGCAAGATATACATTTAAATCAACAGGTCTATCAGCAACAATAAGCCAGAACTCATAATCAATAATATTATAGAAATTTCTCAAATTATAAATTACATTATTTTGTTGTGATCTTTCCATCATAAATATATTTTTAGGAATGACTTTAACACCAGTTACGTAATAACCATCTTCGGTTAAGATCATACCATTCATAATTTGTTTTATAGGAAGCCAGTCATCAGTAAAATTTAATGCTGGCATTACCATATTATTACTTTTCTTCTTCACTAGATGCACACCATCCTCTCCAATAATACCTTCTTGTTTTCATAAAGAACTGAACTATATTAGTAATCAATTGATTTATGTTGTGATAATAAGGTACAGGTAAAACTAAAAACGTAGATATTAGTGCTGGTAATATAATTAATAGCATTATTTGAATTTTAGTTGTCTGTACTATTATTAGTAGTGCTATTGAATAAATCAACCCTATTGCGAATATAAAGAGATCAACTGGTGTAAAAAAACCAAGTATTAATTGTGATTTCTTTGAATTCGCAGGAATTAAATAATAATCTTCCACCTTTTATTCCTCCTTAAATACTACCCATTCTTTTTGCCTTTATAATAACCTTTTTTGCCTATATCATCCATTTTCTTATAACCAGATAATGCCATGACTGCATTTGACTTTTCTTGTTCTTTATCTTTCTTGTCTTTTTCCCTTTGTTTATATCGTTTATCAAGTTCAAATAAAGTAACCATTTCACCAGATCCATCAGGGTATTCAACTTTCTCATTATAGGCTTTTTCTTTCTTACCTGATGCATTATTATTTCTAACATGATCAATCATTTCATGAAGTTCCTTTAAAGAATGTGCACTAGACGCATCAATGGCAGTATATGTTCTATGAGCCTCATCATTATGTTCGTCTAATCCAAGACTTGATCCATATCTTGTTTTAACAGTTTTAATTGCATCTCTAAAGTTTTCAAATTCAACATCTCGAGAAACCTCAACACCATCTACAGTTGCTTTTCCAGTAATAGGATCCCAACCAATAGCTTCAGCTCTCTCAATTCTTTTCTTATAAAGATCTCCGAGTTGTTTTTGAAGCTTAGTATTTTCTGAAATTAATCTTGTTTTTAACTCTGGAGCTATATGTTCATTTCCTTTTATATTATCAATTTCAGCTTGTATAGTAGAATAGTTAACAACATCAGTTCGAGTATCCTCAACCCAGCTAACATTCCCAGCTGAATCAGTAACTTCTTTTAAAGTTTTTACTCCACCAATTTTAATATCTGAATCATCCTTTTGAACCTTAGAGTTACAATGGTCTTCAAAAGCTTTAATTGACTTAATATAAGCATCGTCTCTTTCGATAATATCATCATATGTTTTATCAATATCTTTACGTCTTTGATCTGAAACTTTTCTAATTGCTTCCATTTCTTTTTCGATTGGTTCAATTTCTCTAACATATTTAAGTTCTATATCGGCCTCTTTCTCTCTATACAATGAAGGTGCATCAATATTATTACGTAATCTGTTATCAATTCCTTCTCTGACACGCTTAAATCCGCTCATCTCTTCGTATTCAGCAGAAGAATACCACTGTTGATTTGTCATTTCATAATCAAATGCATAACCAGAGTGTTTAAATCCACCTCTAAAACCATTAATAAGACCACCAGCAGTAGACATAAATGCTTGACCTACAGTAGATTTCTTTCCTCTAGCTTTTTCACCTATCTTACGTGCCCTGTTTGCGTATTTAAGACCATATGCCATGCCGGCAATCTTATCAGCTGGTTTAGTAATAGGAGCAGTCATAAATGCAGCGCCTTCTTTGATTTCATTCCAACGTTTTGCTAAACTTAAACCATTTTCATCGAATTTAAATCCAAATAAATCTTCAATCAACTTAGGTGCCTTTTTCATAAAGATAATAATACCTAAAATAATAAAAATTGATGCAAAATTAATTACATTTTGGTTAGTTGATTCAAATCCTATAATTGAACCTGAAGTTTTAAAGCCCTCAGATACAGCGTTAATTAGGAATACACCTAAAGATATAATGGCAACCTTTATAAATAAATCTAAGAAAGTTTTTAATGTCGACTTAACCCATGTCTTAATAACTTTATCTTGTCCAGGAACTATCATAAGTAAAGCTGGAAAAGGGGCTATCATTTCATAGAATAGTAATTTAACAACACGTAATCCTAAGTCAATAGAAAATATTAATAGTGTATATAGTACATAAATACCAACTACACCTGAAATAATGAAATTATATTGAATTTCATCATGTCTTTTCTTAGTCATAAATCCACTAAACTCTTTAATGTCATTATTAAGTCTAGCTCTATTTCCATCTGCTTCGTAATCCTCTATTGTTGTTTCATCATTATTTTTTGGATAATAATTTGACTCAAATAGCGAAACTGAAAAATCTGCTGAATCACTATCAAAATTTGTAGTGTCTACTTGTCTTTTTGTTCCAAGAATTAATTTACCAATAACATTTTGATCTATTATTGCCTTTTGAAAAGAAAAGGCAAATTGAAATATTGAAGGTACAAGTATTATTAATAATAATGATTTAACTACATTCGTAACTAATTTAGCTGGAGATGCATCTCCCTTAGTCATATTATCAGGATTTATTATTACATTCATAAAAGAATATGCAACAATAAACAACATTACAATACTAACTATTAAATACATTCTTTGCACAAACGCATTAACTAAATCAGAAGTAAATATTCTTGCACCAGCTAGGGCCATAAATACTGAATACATCCATGCTATTGCGTTATATATAATTGTATCAATTGATAAACATATTTGTTTAAAAATAACAAATACATCTTCCCAATCTGGTAACGAAAATAATTGAATTAACATAATATACTCCTTTCTATAATATAGTTTCTAAACAATCTCCATAGAAACCAAATATATTTAAAATAACTTTAATAATAATTGGTATCAAGAATAATAATAAAGCAAACACAATTCTCGTAATAGTACGTTTATTCGTTTTCTTTAATAAATCAGCATCAGCAGATGCAACAACTTTTATATATTCAATAGTCGAATATATAATAACAAGAACAGGGCCTAAATACTGAATAAATCTAAATGCTTGATTTAAATAATAAGCAAACGTTCCCTGACCAACTATAGCCTCACACGAAGTAACCTTTAATGGATCCTCTCCACCAGCTGCATATAAAAATTCTTCGCTAGCGTTAACTAACTCATCATAAAGATCTTGCATATCAGGATTATTGTTATAACAATCTGTCCCCTTTTTATATGTATTAATAAAATCTTGTGCAATCTGTTCAAACCCATTATTTATTAACCAGTTTTTAACAAAATCCTTTTCAACTGCTCCAACACTAGATGGAAAGAAATCTCCTTTACCAGAATCTATATCTAAATAATTATAAATCAAAATTTCTAATTGTTGTTTATCAGAAATACAAGTTGTTGAATAAGATCTAATAGTAGCCATTTGCGCCTCAGTTAGATATTTACTACCTGTTAAATTAAAATTGATTGCAGTGAACATTCCGGAATCACCAGAGTCAGCAGTTGTTGATTGAGTTTCATTAACAATGAACTCGTAGTTAGAATCACCAGTCAAACAACTTCCATTTTTACATCTAAAAGATATAGTTTCTGGGCAAAATCCTTTATCCTTTAAATTAGTTCTATCAGCATCATTTGGCCATATAACGTCCATTGCTGATACACTATCAAGTAGCCAGTCGTCAACATCATATAATCTATTTATAGAAGTTAAAGATCTCTCAAACTCAAATTCATAAGTATGAACATCCCAGCCACCCTTATTAACAACAATATTCCAGACTTCAGAGAAATTTCCCCATCCATCATTTGAATTTAAATCGTATGAAGTATCCATCAAAATGTGAATTCTGTCAGAATCAACAAAAAGTTTTAGTTTTCCCCAAGCATCAGAAGCAGCATGATAGTTGTTTACCCATCCTTCATAATAACATAATGATGGTGTGCTAGTATAAGCATCAGCTTTAATAAAAGGAATTAAAACTATAATAGATAAAATTAAACTATAAATTAACTTTTTCATAAAAAAATCTCCTTTTTTCTATTTAGTACTAGCACTATTAATATAACTACTACAATCTCCACCTTTACCAGTAAGACATACTTGGCAATGGCTAAATGAATCATTATTTGTATTAGCGAGTTTAACAATAGAGTAAACAATTGTCGGAATAAAGAACACTATTAGTCCAACAACAATGCTTACCATTAAATCTCTGAAAGCTTTGCTGTTTGCTTTTTCATCGTTTGAAATAACAGCTTTAAATAAAGCAATAGAAGAAACAATAATTAATATTAATGGAACACAAATTCTTGCGATAGTTAAGACAACATGTATGATATTAAATGTTGTTAATACTCCTTTTGATTTACAAAACTCAAAAGTTTTATCATATTCTGGGTCACCTTTAGATTTATTAAACATGTTAAGGCCAGCACAATAAGCATCATCAGGGTGATTCTCACAATAATTACCTTGTTCATTATTTCCCTGTTGGTCTTTAGGAGCTGAGTATGCACTATTAGTTGCAAAATCATATTGATAAACAGTTCCAATTTTCAAATCTGATGGCCAGGTACCACTAAGAATAGATGTTAAAGTTGCAGCCTCACTATTTAATTGACTAGTACCTTCTGTTGTAAAAACAATATTTTTAATGTGATAAACACCAGATTCTTCTTTAAATAAAATTCTTAAGATAGGGCAAGATTTGTAATAATTTATTTGTTCACCCTCATACCCTGATTCAACACTAGTTGAAGAAGTACTTGCAGTAAAGTTGGTTGGACTATCAACAGCAAATGCATTATCACTTACACTCCAAGATATATTTTGAGATCCTTGTGCAAATGTATCATTAATTGTCATTATTAATTTAGTATCAGTATCAAGAACATTATTGTATCTTCCTCTTGTTACATTAATAGTTCCATCAGTTTTATAAACGTTATAAATAGCAACGTCAGCTAGTGAATACTCACATGCACTTGCAGAAACTCCCTTAATACCTACAAAGAATAAAGTTAATAAAATGCTAAATAATAAAATATTTTTTCTCATTATAAAAAAGCACCCTCTCATACACTATAATTATAGCAAACAATAAATAAAAAGAAAATAAAAAATGCGAATATTATGTCGCATTTTTTTACTTATTTTTCTTAGTATCTATTTGATGAATACAATTATCACTATTTGGTTTAGTAATACATGTATAACATAAATTATATCCTTCTGAATCTACATCTTTATGGAAGTCGTCAATTAAGTTAAATACTGCAGATATAAACATTGGAATAAAGAATATTAAAATTGCTACTATACATCTAACAGCTATATGTCTAGTTGATTGTTTAATTACTTTTTCATCTGATGATACAACAGCTTTTCCTAATATTCTAAAAACACGAATAAACTTACCAACCATTTGCCATATATCCCATGTATCTTTACAAAAATTTAATAAAAACATAACCCTTCTCACCTGTTTCGTTAATGTATAATACCACAAAATACTAAAAAAATAAATAAAAAAACGACTTTTTATTAAGTCGTCTTCTTATACAAAATTATTGTACTGCGTCACCATCTTGGCAGCTGCCAGGTTTAGTAATACATGTTCTACAGATTTCGTAGCCTTCATCATTTTTATTGAAACCATCAACTAGTCCAAAGATTGCACTAACGATAGTTGGGATGAAGAAAATAACTACTGCAGCGATTAGTCTTCTAATAATAGAGTTTGTAGCAGCTTTAATTGCTTTTTCATCAGAAGCAATAACAGCTTTTCCTAAATCGATCATACCGAAAATGATAAGTAATAGAGGTATAACGATTTTAAATACTAACATAACTCTACCAATTAATTTCCATAATTTAGCAGAATCACTACAAAAACTTAAAAATCCCATAAATACATCTCCTTCTAATTTATAATTTAATTATATTAGATTAAAAAATATTAGTCAAGAACATATTGTAAAGATATACACTACTATTTTTCGGCATATAACTTAATGAAATCACCAAATAAAATTTGAAGATTACCTGATGAATCACTTGATAATATAAACTCATAAATTTGATTATAAGTATAAGTATTATCGTATCTATTAAATACATCATATATATTCTTTGATAAATCTATAATCTTTAATGCATTCTTATCTTTTATATTATAAGAATATATTAAATATAAATACACCATTGTTTTAACTAAAATAGTTCCAATATTTTTAGGATCATAATTATTATCAATCATAAATGTTATAAGACTAGTTGATGATTTAATAAAATCATCAACATTCTTATATTCATTAAAATCATCGTTTTCAAAATGAATCATAATAAATGAATCAAATGAATCAATATTTGATGTATTAAATATGGCTTCATGATTAAATACATATTCACTATAAAATTTACTTTTAATAAATTCAATTTTATTTTTAAGTATATATTCTCTTCTATATATTTTTGAATAACAATTATTATCATTAAATGTGATTTCATTTTTTAATCCATTTGATACTTCTATATACTTACCATAAACTATATCCAAATTATCATTATCAATCTTCATATATAATTCATTAACAGAAAATGGATTATAGAGCAAATCATTTGGCTCAATAAACATAATATATTTACCACTTGATATTTCTAAACCTTTATTAAGTGATAAACCTTTACCAATCTTCTTATCATTTTTATAAAGAGTTATATTGATATCTTCTTTGAAGATATCAATCAATTCTTCATAAGAATCTTTAGAATTATCATCAATTACGTATACATTTATTAATTTTCTTATCTTTTGAAGAGCAATACTAGATAATGTTTTCTTAAGCCCTTCATAATCATTATAAACAGGAATAATAATATCAATCATACTCTTACTCCTTTCCTATTAATTCTAAAAAATCATCAAATAAAATCGATGGATTAATTATTTTTTTCATCATTACTTGATTAGCACAAGCATCAAATTGTCCCTTATACATAAGTGACTTATCTTCTTCTTTTAAACTAGTTTTTTTATAAATATCTTTTAAGTAAACAAGAGAATCATTAAATTTAATAAATTTAAAATCATTTGGATATTCTAAATATAGAAAATAAACATAAACTAGAGCTTTATAAACAAGTGAATCTATTTTATATAAATCATAATTTTTACATTTAAATGCTTCTTTTACAGCATACATAATGTTATAAGCATAATCAAACATTGAATCTTGATTATATTCATTATAATGTCTTGTAGTAGACTTACGATTATTTCTCCAAAAATATGTAACTATAGGTTCATAGCAAATATTATTAGATATAATATAACAAAGTTGATTAAAGCCTTCATCTTCATCTTTTCTAGTACTATTTATATGAATATCATTATTCTCAATAAAACTTCTTCTATAGATTTTTCCATGGAACCATGTATAGTTAAGTTCGTGAATAAAATAGCCCTGAAATGTTTCCTCAGAAAAATTTGTAACTAACATATCTGCATTAGTTTCTTCCATTTTATTATATAGATTTTCAATAGAAAATGGATCATAGAATGAATCATCAGCATCAATAAAAACAATATATTTACCACTTGAGTGATTAATACCATACTCTCTTGCATACCCAGGACCACTATTCTTATCATATCTAAGCAATTTTATATTCATAAGTTTTTCAAACTTATGAATTAATTTATCGTAATTACATGTTGATGCATCATCAACTAAATATACATTTATTTTATCAACCATGCTTTGATATGCAATTGAATAAAGAGTATCATCTAAAGTTTCAAGTGCATTATATGCCGGTATTATAATATCTATCATTTTTTTCACCACCAATAATAAATTAAAGGGAACATTTTAAATGTTCCCTTTTATTCTTTATTAAAATGTTTATTATTCTTAGTTAATTGAAGAAGAACCAGGATTAGCATTAATTGTTTCAATACCAGCTTGGTCAGTAGAAACGTTATTTACTTGACCAAATTGTTGACTAATTGCTTGTCTGAATTGTTCATTCTTTTGATCTTCTTTATTTAACTTTTCTTCAACTTCTTCTGCTTTAATATTAGATGGCATTGCCATTACACCAGCTGTTGCAACAGCAGCTCCACCAGCTACCCCTAATCCAGTCATGCTACCCCAACCACTTGTTGGTGTTGCAGAAGCAGCTATTCCTTCTTTATTAATAAATGCTGATACACTTGCATTATTAGATGCATCAGTTACAGGAGTAGATACAGTTTCAACAGGCGTTGCAGAACTTACTGTAGAAGTATTAGTTCCAGCAGTTGATGCTGTAGTAGTACCAGTAGATGCAGGAGTAGAACTTCCTCCACCTACACTAATACTAGGAGTTTGTACTTGTGGATTAACAAATCCGGCAGGACTAACAGGAGCACCTTGACCTTGACCACCATTATAATAATTATTAACAGTAGTACCACCACTTTGTGTTCCAAAATTATTTCCTTGTATATTATTTGAATAGTTGTAATAAGTATTACCACTATTACTTACGTTTGTATTATAACTATCAGTTACAGTTCCAGCAGTAGCTGTAGTTGTTGGTGTAGTACCAGTAGTTGTTGTTCCAGTTGGAACATTTACTGTTACACTGCCACCAGCTCCTCCGGCTCCGCCAGCACCACCAGCTCCTCCAGATATAGGAATATTGCCAGAAGGTGTCTCACCATTTGGAACATTACCACTTGGAGTTGTTGGATCAACAACTGGAGTTTCTGGAGTTCCAGGATCAACACCTGGAGTTTCAGGATCAACAGTTGGAGTCTCAGGAGTTCCAGGCTCTACACCTGGAGTTTCAGGATCAACAACAGGAGTTTCTGGAGTTCCAGGTTCAACTCCTGGAGATTCAGGATCAACAGTTGGAGTCTCAGGAGTTCCAGGCTCTACACCTGGAGTTTCAGGATCAACAACTGGAGTCTCAGGAGTTCCAGGATCTACACCTGGAGTTTCTGGATTCTCAGGAGTAACAGAAGGATCCTCTTGAATTGGTTTATCATATCCATAACCTTGACCTAAAGCAGCATTACCAGCTGCAGGTACATCAGTGAAATTATTTAAACCAGCACCTAAAGCAGCATTTCCGGTTGCAGGTACCTCAACAAACTCGTTTGTACCGGCACCTAAAGTAGTATTTCCAGTAGTTGTATACTCAATTGGTTGACTATAACCAGCTCCGCTACCAAACGCAGCGTTTCCTGTTGGTTTATTCTCAGTCCAACCATCAAAATTATATCCATTATTTGAAGATGTATTACCAGTTGCAGATGGTGCAACAACACCTAAATTTGAATTACCAGCTACTTTTACAGGATCGTAACCTGCTCCAAGAGCTGTATTTCCAGCAACACTTGCAGTTGTGCTTGAAACTGCAGCATTACCTGCAATAGCTCCAGCAATACCACCAGCAGCTATTTGAGAAGCAGCATTACCTGTTGATGAAGTAGTATATCCAGGATATCCTAAAGTTCCATTACCACTTGAAGTAAACTTTCTAGCGTCTTCATTGAAAACCACTTCTTTAGCACTATATTTTTCATAACCTAATGCTCTATTACCATATGAAGTAAATGATTCATTATGAACACCAGCAGAAGCCGTTTCTAAAATAGCTCCGCTATTATTTCCAACAGGTGTAGCTGATGTAATACGTCCAGTAACTGGATCATAGTGAATTCTATCAACAGCATATTCCAATCCTATAGGCGTACTTCCAGCTAAAGATACAAAATTGCCATTGGCGTCGATGTGAGAAACATTACCTGATGTTAAAGTTCCACTTATATTTCCGTATGTAGTTACTTTGCTAGCAGTAGCTATACCATTTCCAAAAGTGTTAGCTCCACTAGTAGCAGTTTTTCCATAAATAACTTTTTCAGGAACATCATGATTTTTATTTGAAAAATAATGTTTGAAATACTCTGATGAAGGAGTTGAACCACGAGAGTCAATTCCTTTACCTAGCGCACCATTAGTTGTAGTTAATGTAGGATTTAAACCTGCGCCTAGAGACCCATTACCTAAATTCCCTCTAGTTGTATAAAAAGTAGTACCAGATATTTTACTACGTGAAGTAGCATTAACTCCAGCAGACATACCACTAAGTATTCCACTTTTGCTACCATCGCTAACATTTCTACTTAAATTTGAACTTGTAACATTAAATTTACCAGTTTTAGAGCCAAGCTTGGCTTTTTAATTGTTTAAACTTATCAATAACAGATTGATGTGCAGCATTAATCTTTTCTTGTTGTCTTTTAGCACTTAAATCAATACTTTCAACTCCTGGTTTTGAATAACTACCAGAAGTAGAGCCTGATGCATTAATTTTTGAAACGTTAATGCTTGTATTACCTCTTGATGATAATGTATTTATTTGATTACCATAAGATTTATTACCTAGTACCTTTATCATAATTTATACACTCCCTACTATAAATACATAGTATCAAAATTTTAACATTTATTCAATAAAAAAATAGTATATGCAAAAAAGATCTAGCCCATATATTTTTACTATATAAATGCGATAAATGAACCCATTTATCGCATTTATCTAGAAAAAATTTTCTAGATATTATTAGTTAGCAGTATAAGCAGTTGATGTGCTTGCACCGATTTGACCAAATTGTTCAACAGCAGCTCTTACTCTAGTATTAGTTTTATTAATAATAGCACTGAATCCATCAGAAATTTTATTATCTATAGTTTGTAGAGCAGCACGTAAAGCTTCTTGTTGATTTGCACCAACGAATCCAGAATTACTTGCAGCAGCAGTTATATTAGCTGTGTAATTAGCACAATTAATTTTAATTTTATTTAATTGATCATTTGCTAAATTATATTGATCTAAATTACCACCTTGACCAAGATTAGCATTATAATCTTCAATTACACCTCTAATAGTATAGTTTTGGAATCCTCTAGTTTGGATATCTCTTCTTGTCCAAACATCTCCACCTGCTTGAGAATAAGCTTGACATGATGAATTAACAGCTTCAGATACACTAGCAAAAATAACATTTATATCTGATACTAATTCATTCATTGCATTTGTAAATTCTGTTTCAAAGAAACTAACAGCGTCTGGACATATCCAAGCTGTTTTCATTGTAGATATGTAATCATTTTGAATACCTGTAGTTAAATCTCTATATAAGTTATCATAATTTTCTTGAATCTTACGAATAAGTTCAGGTACTACCTCACGATTATATCCTATAAAACCATTGTTCATTTATTTTCCTCCTATCATTACTTTAATAGTAATATAGGCAAAAATAAATGTCAACGAGTATTTACACTCGTTGACATTATATAGCTATTTAGATGAAAGTAAAATTATTTCAGATGCATTTTTAATATTAGTTCTAATAACTAAATCATTATCATTATAAACTGTTCCATCATCTTTATTAATTAAAACATATTTATCATCTATATCAAGATTTAAACTTGATAAATCTGATATAGATTTTAAAATCAATTTTTTTACTTTCCATACTAATTCATTAGCAGGTATAAAGATATCATAAGACATTTCAAATTCAGGTACATATAATTTAATTAATAATTTATTATTCATCTATATCACCTTCTTCATGATAAAAATCAATAAACTTAACAAGTGATGCATAGTTATCAATAACTAAGTATCCCATATATTTATTATAATTATTTTGCATGTCTTTATTAGTATTAGCAATTCTAATAACACCACTATCAGTAATACCTCTACCAATCCATATACCATTATTATTACCTATTAAATTCATAAACCATTGTTCAAATGATAATTGTTTAATTTTACCATTTGCATCAATTACAATTAAATGAATATAATCATTTGTTCTAATAGTATCTAGTAAGTTATTAACTTTTGATGCATCACTTACTTTTTGAAGAAGTGTTGATATAGAGTTTATAACTATATATATGTCTTCATTTATAGTATTTTGTCTTAGATAAGTTGTTAACTTATCACATACAACATCAAAGTTACTATTATAGTAATTTTGAATATTTATTCCTTCAAAGAAATTAAATGGATCAATTACTATAATATTTTGGTTTAATACTTTAAACTCTTCAATTAAACTTCTAACAAAATATGTTGTATCAGTTATTCTATTAGATAATA
>CADACC010000038.1 GCA_902786275.1 uncultured Erysipelotrichaceae bacterium
TTTAGAAATGTTTAAAGATGATCCATATAAAGTAGATTTAATTGAGAGAATGGATGAAAATGATACTGTAATTTCATGCTATACTCAAGGTGATTTTACAGATCTATGCCGTGGACCACATGTAGACTCAGTTAAAGAATGTAAAAACTTTAAACTTCTAAAATTTAGTGGAGCTTACTGGAAAGGTGACTCTAATAATAAAATGCTTCAAAGAATTTATGGTATTTGTTTTGATAATGAAGAAGATTTAAATAAACATTTACAAGAACTTGAAGAAGCAAAAGAAAGAGATCATAGAAAAATAGGTAAAGATTTAGGAATCTTTATGGTATCAGATCTAATTGGTAAAGGTATGCCTTTATATTTACCAAATGGTTATGTATTATGGAGAGGACTACAAAACTATATTACAGATAAAGAAATTAAATATGGTTATAAACATGTTCATACTCCTGATGTAGGAACTAAACAATTATATGAAACTTCAGGACACTGGGATCATTATAAAGAAAATATGTTCCCTGCAATGGAAGTAGATGGCGAAACTTATGTTTTAAGACCAATGAACTGTCCACATCATATGGTTATCTTTGGTAATGATATTCACTCATATAGAGATTTACCACTTAGAATTGCAGAAGTAGCTAATGACTTTAGATATGAAGCTGCTGGAGCTTGTAAAGGTCTTGAAAGAGTTAGAGCGATGACTCAAAATGACTCACATATTTTCTGTAGGCCTGATCAAGTAGAAGAAGAATTTAAAAGTGTTGTTAATTTAATTATGGAAGTATATGGAGACTTTAATGTTGATGTAAGTAAATTCCAATTTAGATTATCACTAAGAGATAAAAATTCTAAAACTAATAAATACTATGATGATGATGAAATGTGGGATAAAGCAGAAAATGCTTTAAGAAAAGTATTAACTGATATGAAGTTAGATTTCTTTGAAGCAAAAGATGAAGCAGCATTTTATGGACCAAAACTAGATGTTTTAGTTAAACCTGCTGTAGGTCCTGCAGTAACTATTCCAACAGTTCAACTTGATTTTCTATTACCTAAGAATTTTGAACTTTCATATATTGATGAAAATGGTGAAAAGAAAACTCCAGTTGTAATTCATAGAGCTATACTTGGATCTATTGATAGATTTATGGCATTCTTACTTGAAGAAACTAAAGGTAACTTACCTTTATGGATTGCTCCAGTACAAGTTAAAATTCTACCTGTAAATAATGAATATCATTTAGATTATGCTAAAGAAGTATTTAGTAAATTAAATGAAGAAGGTATTAGGGTAGAACTTGATGATAGAGAAGAAAAAGTTGGTTACAGAATGAGAGAAGCTGTAATTCAAAAAACTCCTATCGTATTAGTACTTGGTCAAAAAGAAGTAGATGAAAAGTTAGTTTCTTATAGAAGACGTGGTTCTCAAGATACTACTACAGTTTCTTATGAAGAGTTCATCGATTTACTAAAAAAAGAAATAAAAGAACATAAATAATGTTCTTTTATTTTTTAACCATGTTTTATTCATATATTGTTGACAAATAAGTAAAATAATAGTATATTATTATCGTTATAAAAAAAGGAAAGCGGTGTATCCACATCCACCTGATTGAGAATATCAATAGGTAAAAGGCCATAAAGATAAATAAATATATTTATAATTTAAGGTTTTTAAGTGGATACATGTGTATGTATCCACTTTTTTATAAATAATCAAATAATGGAGGTTGATTACAATAGCAAATAATAACAAAAACGAGCTACCAATTAATGAAAATATAAGGGTTGCAGAAATGATGGTTATAGGACCAAATGGAGAACAAATGGGTATTAAGAATATTACTGATGCCTTAACACTAGCTAACTATGCTGGTTTAGATTTGGTGTTAATGAATGGTAATTCTACACCTGCTGTTGCTAAAATTATGGACTATAACAAATATAAATATGAAAGAAATAAAAAATTAAAAGAAGCTCAAAAGAATCAAAGAGCTGCTAACAAAGATGTTAAGGAATATAGATTATCAGTTAATATTGATATTCATGATTTTGAAACTCGTGTTAAGAATGCTAAAGATTACTTAATTAAAGGACATAAAGTTAAAGGCTTCTTAAGATTTAAAGGAAGAAGTATTACTCACCCAGAACTTGGTGAAGAAGTACTTAATAGATTTGCAGATGCACTATCTGATGTGTCAACAATTGAATCTAGCCCTAAAATGGAAGGTAGACAAATGTTTATGCTATTAGCCCCTAAAAAGGATAAATAATAAATTATTTTAAAGAAAAGAAAGAAGGATGTATTATGGCAAAAGGACCAAAACAAAAAACTCATAAAGCAAGTGCTAAAGTTTTAACTAAAAAGAAAAATGGTTCAATTACTTACAAAAAAGGAAATGGTAACCATAAAACTGCAAAAGATTCATCTAAAGCAGTTAGACAAAGAAGAAATAAAGGAATCTTAGGAAAGGGAGAAGCTAGCAGATTAAAATCTGTTATCTAGTAGAGGTGTAAAATATGACAAGAGTTAAAGGCGGAACAGTATCTAAAACTAGAAGAAGAAAAGTTTTAAAAGCTGCTAAAGGTTACTTCGGAAGTAAACATAGATTATATAAAACTGCTCAAGAACAAGTATTCCATAGTGGAGTATATGCTTATAGAGACAGAAGAGCAAATAAAAGAAACTTTAGAAAACTTTGGATTACAAGAATCAATGCTGCTTGTAGATTAAATGAAATTAGTTATTCTAAATTCATTTCTGGTTTAAATAAAGCAGGTGTTGAAGTTAACAGAAAAATGCTTTCTGAACTTGCTATTGATGATGCAAAAGGATTTGCTGCATTAGTTAAAATCGCTAAAGATGCTAATGATGGCAAAATTGCTAAAAAAGTAGAAGCTCCTAAAGCTGAAGCTAAAAAAGAAACAGTTAAAAAAGAAGCTCCTGCTAAAAAAGAAGAAGCTAAAAAAGATTATAGTAAAATGACTCTAGCTGAACTTAAAGAAGTTGCTAAAAACCAAGATGTTAAAGGTTATTCTACTATGAAAAAAGCTGAATTATTAGCTGCAATTAAATAATCTCTTACAAGAGATTATTTTTTTTATATTTCTTGAAAGTTAACGTATATTTTTGTATAATTATAGCAATGGTATAAGGAGGATATAGTTATGCGTAAAATAATCGCTAGTTTAGATATTGGATCTGACTTAATTAAACTTGTTGTTGGTGAAATTACTAAAACTAAATTTAATATTCTTCTTGCTATAAACGAAAAAAGTCAGGGTATTAAAAATGGCTTTATAGTTAATCAAGAAAGCTTTAATGAGGTAATTGAAGAATTATTTAAAAAAGCTCATGAAATACTTGGTTTAAACGTAAGAAAAGTTATAGTTAATGTTCCCATGCAAAATGCAAAATTTGAGTTAGTTGAGGGATCTACTACTATTACTAATGAAGAGTATCAAGTTACTGCTAATGATATTGTTAGAGCGATGCAAGCAGCTTGTTATAATAAAGTTCCAGAAAATATGGAATTAGTTAATTTAATTCCAATTTTATTTAGAATTAATAATAATATAGTTACTGAATCACCCCTTGGCATGGGAGCTGAAAAGTTATCTGCTAAATGTATGCTTGTAACTGCACCTAAAAAAGGTTTAGAACCTATTATTAAAGTTCTTGAAAAAAATCAAATTGAAGTTATTGATTTAGCTTTATCTTCATTTGGTGATTATGAAGAACTTCATCAAGAAATAAATGATGATGAAGTTGGTGCAGTTGTTAATATTGGTTCAGATAAAACAGAAGTAAGTATTTTTAATAAAGGTGTTATAACAACTGGTGAAGTTATTAATATGGGAGCAATTAATATTGATAAAGATTTATCTTATATATATAAAATTGTTCCATCAGATGCTAAAAAAGTTAAAGAAGAACTTGCTTTATGTCATACTAATATGGCTCAACCTAATGAATATTTAGAGTGTGAAGCTTTTGAAGATGGTAAGGTTAGACTTAACCAATATGAAGTTAGTGAGATTATGATGGAAAGAATTAAAGAAATCTTTAATTTGGTTAAAAAACAAATAAATCTCTTAACAAAAAAAGAAATTAGTTATATAATTATTACAGGAGGCTTGACGGAAGCCAACGACTTCGATGTTCTTGTTGATGAAAACTTTGGTAATATTGCAAGAATAGCGGATGTTAATGAAATTGGTGCTAGAAATAATATGTATAGCACAGCTATAGGACTTATAAAGTTTTATTATCGTAAACTAAAACTTCGTGGTAAAGAATTTTCAATTTTTACTTTAGATGAACAAGAAGAATTTAGTGGTATGCAACAAAGAAAAGGTTCAGAGAATTCCATACTTGGTAAAGTATTTGGTATATTCTTTGATAATTAAGGAGATGAAATTATGAACGGATTACAAATGGATCAAATAGCAAAAATTAAAGTTGTCGGTGTTGGTGGCGGTGGATGTAACGCTGTTAACCGAATGATTGATGAAGGTGTTAAAGGTGTTGAATTTATTGTTGTAAATACTGATTTACAAGCACTTAATGCATCTCGTGCTGAACATAAGATTCAAATTGGAGAAAATATAACTACTGGACTTGGTGCTGGAGCTGATCCTGAAGTAGGACGTGCTGCTGCACTTGAAAGTAAAGCATTACTTGAAGATACACTTAAGGGTGCAGATATGATTTTCATAGCTTGTGGTCTTGGTGGTGGAACTGGAACAGGTGCTGCTCCAATTATTGCTGAAATAGCACAAGAACTTGGATCACTTACTGTTGCAATAGTAACAAAACCATTCAGATTTGAAGGTAAGAGAAGAATGGAAAATGCTTTAATGGGTCTAGATGAACTTAAAAAACATGTTGATTCATTAATCGTTGTTCCAAATGATAGACTTCGTGATATTATTGATAAAACTACAGGATTTGATGATGCCTTTAAAGAAGTAGATAAAGTTCTACATAGAGGTGTACAATCAATTTCAGACTTAATTGCTGTAACTGGAATTATCAACCTAGACTTTGCTGATGTTAAGACAGTTATGGAAAATTCTGGTACTGCTATTATCGGTATTGGATGTAACGCTGGTGAAAACAGAGCTATTGAATCAGCTAGACAAGCTGTTCATAATGCACTTCTTGAAGCAACTATTGATGGTGCTAAGAATGCTATCGTTAATGTAACAGGTGGTAAAAATCTTACATTATTTGAAATTGAAGATGCAGTAGAAACTGTTAGAGAAGCTGCTAATAATGATGTAAATATTATCTTCGGTGCTATTAAAAATGAAAACTTAACTGATGAAGTTATCGTTACAGTTATAGCAACTGGATTTGATGATAATAATGGTGAAGCTGAAACACTTTATGCGCCAGGTGAAGAAGAACCTACAAGAAGAGCTAATACTCAAACTGATGTAGATGTAGATATTCCATCTTGGTTAAGAAATAAATCAGATTATTAAAAAATCTTGGAAGAAATTCCAAGATTTTTTTTATTATCGACATATATTTTAAATACCTTATGATAACCTTTTTTTAGGTGATAATAATGAAGGTATATGTTGATATTATTTTTTTGATTAATTATACATATGATTTTTTAATTCTAAATATGGTTAAACTAATACTTAGAAGAAATGTATCTTTTAAAAG
>CADACC010000039.1 GCA_902786275.1 uncultured Erysipelotrichaceae bacterium
TTGTAGTAATATATGGAGTAATTGCACAAATAGTAAAAAGTATATATATTAAAAAATTTGGTGAGTGGTTATAATAATTATATAAATATAGTTATATATATTCACAAATAAGAATTAATTCATATATGTGTTGCGAGTTATACTGCAATTCAAGCTGCAATCAAAGAAAAACAAGGTAAATAATAAAATAAAGACTAGAGAAATCTAGTCTTTTTTATGTTCGGAAAATAGTAATCTTGTGCTGCTTTACTTTTATATAAAACAGGTATATAATTAAGTATGAAAAGTATAACTAGTTATACTTAATGGAGGCATATTATGAAAAACAAATTTGTAGGTATTGCTAAAGTTGGTGAAAAGGGACAAATAGTAATTCCTAAAGAAGCAAGAGATATGTTTGATATTAAGCCAGGTTTTATGTGATAAAAAGAAAGGTATGGCTATAATTAAGTCTGAAGTATTAGAAGATACTATGGATAAAATATTACCAAATGAGGATAAATAGTTATGAATAAAAGAAAGAATTATTTAGATAACATAAGATGGATTACTTTATGCGTTGTAATTTTATATCATGTATTTTATATTTTTAATTCAAGTGGTGTAATATCAAATATTGGAGTTAAAGGAATTAAAGAACTTGATACTGTATGTGTTTTTACATATCCATGGATTATGTGTTTGTTATTTGTAGTATCAGGTGTTTCTACTAAGTATTCTTTAAAAAATAAAAGTAATAAAGAATTTATTAAAGATAGAGCAAAGAGAATATTAATTCCAAGCATTGTAGGTATATTTGTATATGGTTGGATAAGTGGTTGGACAACAAATTATTATGCTGATATATTTGCTGGTAATGCAAATATGGTTCCATCTGTAATTAAATATATTATTTTTTCTTTAATAGGAATTGGTCCATTATGGTATGCTCATGTTTTATTTGTAGCGTCATTATTAATTGTTTTAATTAGAAAAATTGATAAGAAACAAAAATTAGATAGCTTTTTTGGTAAAATCAATTTACCAATTCTATTTGTATTATTTTTATTAGTTTGGGGTTCTTCATTTATATTAAATACACCAGTTATTACAGTATATAGATGGGGAATATATTTGTTGATGTTTATATTAGGTTATTATATATTTTCAAGCGATAAGATTATTAAAAAATTAGAAAGTGTTTCAATACTATTAGGAATAACAACATTAATTGTTGGAATTATATTTACAATAGTAAACTATGATACTAACTTTGGATCTATTGAATTTTTAACTAACATATTTACAAATATTTATATATGGTTAGTAATTTTGTCAGCATTTGGTCTTGGTAAAAAACACTTGGATTTTGAAAATAAATTCACTAACTATATGAATAAAAATAATTTTAGCTTTTATGTACTTCATTATACTATACAAATTGTTATAGCATTTATCCTTGTTGAATATATTAAACTTAATAATTTTATATTTAATTATATAATTTTAATTATAGGAACAATAATTTTATTACCTTTAATAACTGAAATTTTAAAAAGAATTCCAATTGTAAATAGATTATTACTGGGTATAGTAAATCAACAGAAGAGTTCGGAAGATTAAGATATTATGATGTTCAAAATATTTTATCAATCAAGCAAAGAAAGTTGTCCCATTGTATAGGGTACATGTGTTGCAAGTAATATTGCTGCACAAGCTGCAATTAAAGCAAAAAAGAATTAATATAAAATAATTAAAGGCTAGGTAAAACTAGTCTTTTTTTGCTCGTAACATAGTAATATTCTGATTAGTAAGAAAGACAAAAAAGTTGGTCTTTTATTTTTTTAAAAGACCAACTTTTATTTGAAATACTAATTATGATATTTTATCAGGAATTAATTTATCAATATATAATAGCAGTTCTTCTTTACTATATTTCTTTGTTCGCGTTATACAATCAATACCAATATTGATTAATCCACCTGCATAAAATTTTACAATAATATCAAGTGGTAAGTCTGAGATCTTTATTTCGCTATTGTTTTTTAATCTTTCTGATACATCTTTTTCTATAGCGTCAATTAAAAAATCAATTAATATACCATTTCTATTATTAGCAAGGATAGCACTATAGATTTCTTTGTTTTCTTCAATATGATCTATTAAAATACTTAATAGTTCCATAAGATATTCTTTTGAAAAAGCTTTGTTTTCATTATCTTCCAAAACTTTTAACAAAGATAATTTACGTTCTTCAAATAAGTCAATTAATAATTCATATTTATCTTCATAATGAGCATAGAAAGTAGATCGGTTTATTAATGATTCTTCACATATATCGGATATTTTTATTTTTTCAAAATTTTTTGTTTTCATAAGATTTAGTAATGAATTAAAAAGAACCTTTTTTGTTTTAACTATTCTTAAATCAGTTTTCTCTTTCAATATAACACCTCGTTTCAAAGTTTATTATATGAATTAAAGCGCAAAAAGTCAAATAACAAACAAAATGTACGATAAATATACATATATATTTTTAAAATTGTTGGATAAACATCATATATATTCTAATGTGGTGGTATTTGAATAATTAGAGTAATAAAATACTATAACGATGTGTGTTTATGATAATTATGGGAGGAATATAATGAAAAAGATAACTAATTTAATTGTCAATGGTAGATATGTCTTTTTAACTTTATTTATAATAGTTGCTTGTTTTAGTTTGTATTTATCAACTAAAGTAAATATAAATGAAGATATAATGAAGTATTTACCAAAAACATCAGAAACTAAAATAGGTAAGGACATAATGGATAAAGAGTTTGCAAAACAGGATTCTTCTATTCTTAATGTGATGTTTAAGGGATTATCTGAAAGTGAAAAAGATGATACCTTAAAAAAGTTAGAAAATGTAGAAGGTGTTAGTTCAGTTAAGTATGAAAACAATGATAAATATAATAAAGATAATTATTCATTATTTGTATTGAACGTTGATGACTATGCTGATTCTAAAACATCAACCAACGTTTATAATTATGTTAAAGACAATTTTAATACAGCTGGGATGAGTGGAACTATATATGACGAAAATAAGCCACTTTTACAATTATGGGTTGTAATATTTGCTATTTCATGTGCTATGGTAATTTTAACAATATTGAGTGATTCTTATGTTGAACCATGGTTATATTTAATATCAATTGGAATAGCAGTATTTATTAATAAAGGTACAAATATAATGTTTGATAGTGTATCGTCAATAACTAATTCAATTGTTGCAATTTTACAACTTGCTCTTTCTATGGATTATTCTATAATGCTATCAAATAGATATAAACAAGAAAAAGCAAATCATTTAAACAAAATAGATGCTATGAAGGAAGCTTTATATCATTCATTTGCTGCTATTTCAAGTAGTTCTATAACTACCATAGTGGGTTTACTTGCTTTAGTATTTATGAGCTTTACAATTGGTAAAGATTTAGGCTTTGTATTAGCAAAAGGTGTGCTACTTAGTTTATTAAGTATATTCTTCTGCTTACCAGCACTTTTATTAATATTCGATAATTTAGTTGAAAAAACACATAAAAAATCACCTAAGTTTCATTTATCAAAATTAGGTACAAAAGTATATAAAATAAGATACATTCAAGCTTTTGCCGTAATTGCTTTGTTTATAGCAGCTTACTTATTAAAAGGTAATATAAATGTTCTATATACTGGTTCAGAGCAAGATAAAGTAGGAAAAGTATTTCCAGCTACAAATCAAATAGCAATTGTGTATGCAAATAAATATGAGAAATTAATGACATCTTTATGTAAAGATTTTGAAAAGAATGAAAATATAGATCAAGTTTTATGTTATTCAAATACTATAAATGAGAAATTAGCTTATAATGAATTAAATGACAAATTTGAAGACTTAGGTCAGGATACAAAAGTAGATGAATATTTAATAAAGATTCTTTATTATAATTACTATAATAAAGAAAACAATAATAAAATGACTTTAAATGAGTTTATTTCATTTATTAAATCAGATGTTTATAGTAATAAAAATTTAAATAATAAAATAGATAGTAAAACTAAAGATAATTTAGATTTATTAACTAATTTTACATCAAGTAATGAAATAAATAAAAAAAGAACAATTACTGATATAGCAAACATATTAGGAATGAATGAATCAGATGCTTCAAAAATATTAATTTATTATAATAGTAAGAATTTGGATACGAAAATAACTATAAAAGATTTTGTCAATTTTATGCTAAATGATGTAGCTAATGATAAAGAGTATTCTTCAAATTTAGATTCAAATACAATATCTAAATTACAAACTTTACAAAAGTTCACTAATACTGATTATATAAATAAAAAAATGAACGCTCTTGAGTTATCAAATATGTTTGGAATAGATAAGAATTTGGTAGAACAATTATTATTATTTTATAGAACGACATCAGATAGTACTACAAAAATTTCGTTAAATGATTTTGCTACATTTACTCTAAATTTAGCAAATAGTGATAAATATAAAAGTTTATTTGATGAAGATACAATCAACTCATTGTCACTTTTAAAAATAATTAGTGATGAAAATATTATTAATCAAGAAATAGATGCTAATAATATGAAAAACAGTTTAAATAGTATTGGTGTGAGTTTAGATGATGAGGCAATAAATCTTTTATATATCTATTATACTGGATATAATACAAATACTAAATTAACATTAAATGAATTTGCCAATACTGCTATTAGTATTTCAAATGATGATAAATATAAATCTTATTTTAAAGATGAAACTATTAGTTCATTAAAAAATATTATAAATCTAAATACATATTATGATAAATCACTTCCTAATACTAACTTATATGATATGTTTGGAATAGATGATGAAAGTGCTGCAAAATTAAATTATGCTATTACTGGTAATGTTACTGGAAGTTATACCATGACACCATTAGATTTCGTAAATACATTGCTTGGTAATGAAGAAATATCATCATCTTTTGATGAAAGTAATTTAAAATCACTTAAATTTGCTGCATATATAATGTCTAATATTAGTACGAAATATGATGTTAATAGTTTAAGCAATGCATTATCTCAAGATAAAAATCTAGTAAGTTTTATATATGGTATTTATGATTATAAAAGTAACAATTTAAAAAATATTTCAATTAAAAACTTAGTTAATTTTATTTATGACAATAAAAATAATCAAATGGTATTGAAGTATATGCATGATAATGCCGATAAATTAGGATTAGCACATAAGGTTGTAAATAATACAAATACCTTATATAGTTATAAAGAGATTGGTAGTATTACAGGTACAAGTGAAGAAAAAACAAAAATGATATATGGAGTTTATGACTATAATACAAAAGACACAAAATTAACTCCATTAGAGTTATCTAATTTAGTAATAAATAATTCTAATAATAAATTATTAAAAAGTAAGATTAGTTCATCACAATTAAAAGAATTAAATTTAGTAAAAGAAGTGATGAATAGTACATTAAATAGTACAAAATATAGTGCTTCTAATTTAAGTTCACTCTTTGGAATAGATAATGAAAAAATGAGTTTACTATTTAGTTTATACAATTCAAAATATATAAAAAATGGACAGGAAATATCTTTATATAACTATGTTAATTTTATTGTAAATAAT
>CADACC010000040.1 GCA_902786275.1 uncultured Erysipelotrichaceae bacterium
CAGCAGTCATCACAAGGAGCATCTACTCCGAATGGAGAAGATTTATCAAATAGTAGTTCAAATGTGGGTAACCAAAGTGAGCAATCTGACAATCAAGATTCCTTAGGTAAATCACTTAGTAAAGAACTTGATAAACAATTATCTTCTAATTCTACTAATCAAAATGGTTCTTCTAAATCTCAAGATTCAAATAGTTTATCTAATCAATCAACAAGTGAATTATCAGATAGTTTACATAATGATTTTAATGAAAGCCCAAAAAAGGATTCAACAACCAAGGAATCAGTTGATAAACAACAAAATTCTGAAAATGCAACAAATGATAACAAACAAGAAAATTCTTTAAATAAATCAAACAAGAGAGAAAACAATAATGCCGATAATGAATCTAAAGAAACTGATAGTTCTAATTTAACATCTGAACATGAAGATAATAATTTAAATAATATAGAAAAATCTGATAATCTTAAGAGTCAAAATGAAGAGAATGCTGATAGTGAAACTAAAGAAAATGATTCTAAAGATAGTGCTGAAACTGAGTCAAATATAACTCCAAAAGAAGAAAAAGACATACATGATATTTTGGAAAATAAATCTAAGCTCGACAGAGATGAAAAAAGGAGACTTCTAAATAAAGCAAAAAAAAGATTAGAAAAAACAAAAAAATATAAAGCTAAATTAACCGAAGAAAATAAAAGATATTTAAAATCTCTTGAAGAGAATAATAAAGCAGAAAAAATAAGAAATGAAATAAATGATACATTAAGTGAACTTCCTTCATTTAAAGAAAGAAGTAAGGGAGATGGATACTCCATTGACACAACTAAACTAGAGAAAGTTCCAAATTCAGTTATAAAAACTTTAATAGATAAATTTTTAAACCAGAGATTTTGTAAGAAAGAAACAAATCTAAATGTTAGATCTAACTCACTTGAGGAAACTAATGGATTTCACAAATGGAAAGTTAAAGATGTAATTGTTCATTTAAAAACACGTCAAGTAACCAAAGTATTAACTGATAAAGTCGGTTATACTTACGCAGATGGAAAAAATGAAAATGTACCGTTATCGTTTTACTTTGATATGTCAGGTTCAATGGAAGAATATACTTCTTTACTTGCAACAATAGCAATAGAGTTATTAAAAAAGGGTGTTAAAGTACTTGTTGGTTATAACGAACACGTAAATGTACAGATTGAAAGTATTGATAAAGATATTACTTTAGATGAACTAGTTAAGTTTTTGGAAAATACAGATGATTTAGGTTACAATAGTTCATCAAGAGAAAGTGTAAAAAAACAAAATAAAATAACATATATAAGTATAAATCGAAATATAGATAATTATTTAGTAGATAAAAAAGCAGAAAAATGTGTTGTTTTTGCAGACTTTGACCCAATTAGTGAAGTTATTAATTTATCAAATAAAGCACAGGTATATTGGTTCTGTTTTGAATCGTCTTTTGATAGATATGATTTAAAGTATTTTCAAGGATTTATATATAAGGTAAAAAATGTAGTAGATTTAGCTCAAGGATTAGTAAAGGTTAATTCAAAAAGATTTGAAAGTCTATGTTTTACTGATAATCCAAGTGTAATAAATAGAGGAAAGGCAAGATCAAGAAATGATTAAAATAAATGAATTAAGAAAGATGGTAGAAGATATAGGTTATTATGCAACTGATGAGCTTTTAAATGATGCATACAATGCTCTTGTATTATTTGAATCAAATAGTGTTGACCAGGGGCAAGATATTTATGCTATATGTTTAGAAGGCCCTCCAGGAGCAGGTAAAACTGAATTTGCAAAAACATATACACAAATATCTAATCTTCTTTTTAAAAATGTTGAATTAGTTGATTACCAATGTGATGCAACAACTGGTAAAACAGAATTATTTGAAGATATAAACATTAGTGCTGCAATTAAAGGTGATGCAGAACATGTTAATATACCAGGAAAACTAATTGAAGCTATAAAGATGGTTAACCAAGGTAAAAGAGTAGTATTATTCATTGATGAATATGATAAAGCTAGAGAAGAAACAGATGCTTTCTTACTTCAATTTTTACAATCAGGTAAAATTAATTCGACTCAACATGGTGATTTATCAGTAAAAGATGAATATAAAAGTAACCTACAAGTAATTTTATGTAAAAATGATATGAGAGAAGAACTATCAGGCCCTCTTTCAAGACGTATTAGAATTATAAGACTTGAATCAATGAAACCAGAAGTATTCTATAAGGTTGCAAGTAAGATAGCAAGTAAAGTAACTGATGAAGAAGAAAAGAAGAGCCTTAATGGTCTTGTTAACTTAGTATCGCTTATGTACGAAAAAGCATATAGTCAACAAGATATGTATACAAGACTTCCATCATGTTCTGAAATGTTAATTGCTATTCAGGATGCTAATAGATTAACTAAAGGTGGAGTTCAATTAAGCTATGTTTATAAATCTATTTTAAAAAATATGTTTAAATCTGAAGATGATATGAAAACATTTGAATCTATTGTTGGAAGTAGTAGAAGCAATGATGATTTAACTAAACTTTTAAAATCAATAAAGGAAGAAAAACATGATGATAAAAGTGCTGAAGATTTAGATACATTAATAGCTAAAAATGTATTAACATCTCAAGCTAATGAATTAGCCAAACAAAAAGAAAAATTTGAAAATTTAATTTCTGAGTATAAACAAAAATTTATTGATATGGAAGAAGAAAGACAAAAAGCTATCGACAGTGAACTTGCAAAATTAAAGTTCGCTAATGGAGAATTTGTTGAGAAAGAACTCCCAGATGCTATTCATACATTTAATGATGAAACTCTAAATATTAAAAGAGGAGTAAGCGCTTTTTCTATATCAAATGATGATTGGTGTGAAATAGCACATATTGACTATAATTATATAGATTTTATGAAAATTTCAGAACCTATAATAAAACATGCAAATGAGCTTGGAATCATAGTTTACGAAGATGGATTTAAAATAGGTGAAGCATTTGGTAAATCACTTATTGTTGTCGGAACTAATGAGCCTGTTGAAGCAGGTCAATATTCAAGTGAAAAATTAAGACTTTCATTTCTTACTGATGCTCCAATAATAAGTGCTACATTATTAGATGATATTTCATCATACGCAGAGTTTGTTGAAAAAAACTATGATATGATAGCAAATAATATATCAGTTGGATATAAAATGGATTGTCTAGTATATAATGAAGAACCAATAAAATATCTTGATAAGGAATGTGAAACAGTTGGAGATCCGAATGTATATCATGTAGAATGTATGAATTTCAAAGGAAATAATGGTTCAACAACATATACAGATACTTCAATGAATTCAATATCTAAACAAAGTAAAATAGTAAGCTCAAATGGATTTAATGAAGCTATTACGAATCTAAAGAATTCAAGAAGGAGAACTGTAGCCAATGAACAATAATATTGAATCTGTTCTTTCTCTTGAAGAAAAAAAGAAACAACGTTTAAAAGAATATGGAATTTCAAAAGAAGTGTTTGAAAATAAAACAACGAAAAAAAAGAAAAATACCAAGAAAGATAATGTATTAAGCAAAGAGTTATTTGATACTCTTAATTCCAAAACTTCTTCACCAGATATAAAAAAAATTGAAGCTCTTATTAAAGATGGAGCTGATGTAAACTACAAAGAAAAAGAAAAAGGAAATTATCCACTTCTTATATGTGCCAGAAAAGGTTACGATGAAATTGCCGCATTGCTAATTAATAATGGAGCCGATATTAATCTGGCAAATGATTTTGGTACAACAGCACTTATGGCAGCTGCAAGACATGATAATTATGAATTATGTGAAGTCTTATTAATTCTTGGAGCGGACATTAATGCTCAGTGTGTAGATGGCGATACAGCTTTGTTTAGTGCAAAAATGCATTGCAATGATAATGTAGTTGCATTACTTTTACAAAATCAGGCGCAGATTTATCACAGAAATCAATCTGGTAATTTAGTTACAGAAGTAAAAGGTGGTAATCACATGATTGAAGCCTTAATTCCTGATTTTAACAAACAACCTAAGGTTGAACAACCTTCTACTTATGAGGATGCAATGAAGTTAATTGAAGAAGCTGCACAAAATCTTGGTAAAACTGAATCTGAGATAAAAACTCAGCCACAAGAAGATTCTACAGTTCAAAATGAATCTGGTGGAAGACAAAGAACTAGAGGATTTACTCCAAACATAACACCTGAAAGCAGAAAAATTGCAGCGGAAATATTAACAAAACTATAATAATAAAAATCAACTTAAGTTTAAGTTGATTTTTTAAATTTATAATTATGTTATAATAAATCAAATGATGGTGATTGATATGAATGGAGTATTAATAATTAATAAACCTAAAGATTATACATCTAGAGATGTTATTAATAAATTAAATAAATTATTAGGTACTAAAAAAATAGGTCATACAGGAACCCTTGATCCGCTTGCAACTGGTGTACTTGTTATTGCAATAGGTTCTTATACTAAACTTGTTAACGAATTAACAAGTTTAGATAAAGAATATATTGCTGAAATAAAACTAGGAATTAAAACAGATACTGGTGATATAACAGGAAATATATTAGAAGAGAATTATAACTATAATATTACAAAAGAAAATATAACAAATATATTTAATAATTTTCCAAAAGAATATGAACAAACAGTTCCTAAGTATTCTGCAGTAAAAATAAATGGAAAAAAATTATATGAATATGCTAGAGAAAATATAGATATTGAATTACCAAAAAGAATGGTTAATATTTATTCTTTAGAATTATTAGAATTTAATAATGACATTATTAAATTCAAAACTAAAGTATCTAAAGGAACATATATTAGATCACTAATAGAAGATTTATGTTATAAATTAAATGTAATTGGAACAATGAATAGTTTAGTTAGAACAAAGCAAGGAAGATTTAATATTGAGAAAGCTTTAAATTTGGAAGATATTAACATAAATACTAAGTTATTAACATCTAAAGATATACTAGATATAAAAGATTATGGTTTAGATGATAATTTATATAAGTTTGTTTCTAATGGAAATAAGCTTAATATTAACCTAAGTGATGGGTACTATAATATGATCTATAATAATAAGGATATAGCTATATATAAATTTAGTTATAATGAAGGAAGATTAGTAATGTTTTACTAGTCTTTTTTTATTTGACATTTAATATATATAGTGATAAAGTATGAAGCACTCGCAAAAGAAAGGGGATTTTTATGGCAAGAGAAGTAGAACAACAATGTCAGTATTGTAATAACTGGGATAAAAATAATAAGAAGACTTCTTCATATTTAGAAT
>CADACC010000041.1 GCA_902786275.1 uncultured Erysipelotrichaceae bacterium
ATAAATGTATAACCTTCTTTAGTTGGATTAATTAAAGTAAATTCATCTTCAATAGTATAAGATGTAGGATTTGTTCCACTTACAGATCCTCCATTTAATATATAATGAATTGTATAACTCTTAGGTGTATATTTAGCAATTATTTCAAATGAATTTGAAACAGATGTTGCAAAATCATAAACATTATTACCAACATACCAGTTATCAAAATCATAAGCTTCTTTAGTAGGATTATTTTCTGGTCTTGTAACATTATTTCCATAAGTTACTTGTTGTACATCAACATCATCACCATTGTTTGGATTTATAGTTACATCATAAGTTTTAGGTGTATATACAGGTGTAACTATAATATTAGAATCAATATCAAATGAATAAGTACTATCAGTTGATGCATAACCATCTTGTCCATCTATTTGCCATCCTGTAAAGTCATGTCCTTCTTTACTGTTAGCTTTTAAAGTAATAGCAGTTTCAAAAGGATAACTTCCATTAGAAGTAGATGAACTATCTAAATCAGATCTATCAGGAACATTTAAAGAATACATTGTTCTTTCATAAATATATTCTTCACTTGCATCTCCTGTTCCACTAATAACTAATGTTTTAGTAGAGTTTGGATTATCAAAACCAGTTTTAGATTTAAATGAAAGTTCAACCTCATCACCAGTCTTACCTTTTAAATCTTCAATTTCAACATCAAATCCATTATCATTTAAATGTCTATATTTATGATAAACCTTATAAGGAGTATTACCATTAGCTGTATACTGAGCAACTAAAGTAAATGGGCCAGTAACATCACTATTAAAGTCATATTGAGAATCTCCAAGTTTCCAATAATTAAATGTATAACCAGCTAAACTAGGATCTGCTGGAGCAGTTAATTTAGTTCCATAATCAGCATCTACAGTAAATGAACTTTCTCCATTATTTGGATTGAATGTAATAGTATATTTTTCAGGTGTAAATACTGCAGTATAGTTTTTAATACCAACTTCATTAGAAATAGTTACACTAGGAATTACCTCACTACTTCCATTTAATCTCCAACCATTAAACACATGACCAACTTTAGATGGATTTTTAAGTGTAATAACACTATTAACATTATATTGAGTTGGATTTTCTTCTCCATCAGCAAGTGTTCCACCAGCTAAATCATAAGTAATATTATAAGTATCTAAAGTATATCTTGCTTCAAGTGATACATTACCAGATACAGGATTATTAAAATTATATACTTCATCGTTACTATACCAGTTATCAAAAGTATATCCTCTCTTTTGAGGAGTTTCTGGTCTTTCTAATTTAGCACCTTTAGCTAAGGTATTATAAATAATACTTGAACCATTACCTAAATTAATCTCAACGTCATATGATACAGCCTTAATTGTATTATTAAATACTACTGTTAATTTTAATGTACTAGCTTTAACACAAAGTGGAATTAAAACAAGTAAAGGAATAATAAGTAGTTTAGTATTTTTCTTTTTCTTAATAGCAAGTAGTATTAAAAGTGCTAAAGATATACCGCCAATAATAAAGTAGATAACTACATTATCATTAGTTTGTGGATTTATTATAATTTCTTCATCATTATTTGGATTAACGCTTGGAGTAACCTCTTGTTCTCCTGACTCTCCATTTTCTTTTTCATACGTAATAACTAAATTAGTCTTACCAATAGATAAATTAGGATCTGTTGCTTGTTTAATATAAGTTACAGTAAGTTTAAAGTCTTTTACATCTCCACTATTCATAACAGTGTTAGATAAATCATCATAAGTATATTTTAAATATTCAGATGAATTATTATCTGTGATAGATTTGATAGTATATTTATCATCACTTACATTACTTAACTTAACATCATAAGTTATATAATCAGTAACATCACTAAAAATAATATCATTTGTGATTTCATCATTATTTAAATCAACGTTATTAATTGTAACGCCAGCTGATTTATCACTAACCTCAAATCCAGTTATTTTAAAAATTGGTCCAGCAGCGTAAGATGATATAATATTAAACATGCAAAAAACAAATAGTGCTGCTAAAAACAATTTAAGAGTATTTCCTAAAACTTTTTTCATACTATACACCTACTATTATCTATACATAGTATACCATATATATTATAAATTTCTAACAATAAAATATGTAAAGATAAGTAAAAAAAAATCAATTTCTAAGCATTTTGCTTAGAAATTAATTCTTTATAATAATTATATCTTGATTTTAACTCTTCTTTTTGCATTGAAAGTAGTTCTTCAGCAAGTTTAGGATTTTTGATTTTTAATGCATTGAATCTTGTTTCATTATTCCAAAGCTCATCAAGTTTATCATAGTTAGGTTCCTTTGAATCTAAGTATAATTTATTTTCATCAGGATTATATCTCATTAATAATGTATATCCTGTTTCAACTACTAACTTTTCTTCTTTATTTGAACATCCAGATTTTATTCCATGTTCTATGCAAGGAGCATAAGCAATAATTATAGCTGGTCCATTATGATTTTCTGCTTCTTTATAAGCTTTAATTGCTTGTATAGGATTAGCCCCTAAACTAATAGATGCAACATAACAATTTGGATAACTCATAGCAATTCTAAATAAATCTTTCTTATAATTCTTCTTACCAAAATTAGCAAACTCAGCAACTTGTCCTAGCTGACTAGACTTACTCATCTGTCCACCAGTATTTGAATATACCTCAGTATCAAGAACTAATATTTTAGCATTTGTATTAGATGAAAGTACATGATCTATTCCACCAAATCCAATATCATAAGCCCATCCATCTCCACCTATAGTCCACACACTTCTTGATGGAACATAGTCAAGTAATTTAACTATTTCATCAGGTATATCTGATAAAGATAATTCTTCTTTTATTTTAAGAGTTTCTTCGTAATTATCAAAGTTTTTAATAAATCTATCATAAATTTCTTTGAGTTTATCACTTGAATCTTTATAGTATTTCTTGATAGCATCCTTTAAATGCTCTCTTTTTTGATTATACGAAAGTAGAATACCAAAACCAAATTCAGCATTATCTTCAAACAAACTTGATGCCCATGGAATTGAATATGGCGTTCTTGGAAAACTACCACCATAAATACTTGAACATCCTGTTGCATTTGCAACAACCAGCTTTTCACCAACAATTTGTGTTAAAAGTTTGATATATGGAGTTTCACCACATCCAGCACACGCACCAGGATTCATTAAACATGATTTTTTTAGTTGTGATCCAACAATATCATCTGTTGGAGCATCTGGATTTATATGATTATAAAACTCTTCTCCAACACTTGGGGCATCTTCATATTTAACAAGTTTAAGTGGTTTATTTTCATTAATTGGGCAAGTTTTTAAACATTCACCACACCCAGTACATATATCTTTGTTTATTTCAATTTTAAATTTATAATTCTTATCTTTACGATATTCAATACCTTCTGTTTTATTTAAAATAACTCTAATGGCGCCATGAGGACAAACCAAACTACAGTTTGCACATCCAATACATGTTTCTTTATTCCAAACAGGTACAAACTCACTAGATACTTTCTTATCTTTAATAGCCATATTATTAGGTATCATACCATTTTTAAATTCTAGACATTCACTAACCTTTAATGAATCTCCTAGTCTTCGATTAATTCTTTCGTAAATATTTAAATCTTCACTTGGAAGTTCATCACCAATAGAGTGAGCAGAATAAACATTTATATTATATAAGGCTTGTTCCAAAGCTTTAATATTATTATTAATTATATCTTCACCCTTAGTTTTAAATGCTGTCTTAACTGCATCTGAAACATATTTAGTTGCATCATTAACACCTAATATACGAAGTATGATAACTTCCATAATCTTACTAATTTTACCTTTTAAGTTATGTTCATTAGCAATCTTATCAGCATCAACTAAATACACCATTATATTTTTTGTATATATATCAGTTTTTACTTCACCTTTAATATACTGATCAAACTCAGATTCTTTTAAACTAGTGTTAACAAGAAGAACTCCTCTATTAACAAGTCCTTCTAAAGGATTATATTTATTTAAGTATTCTAATTTTGTTACAACAACAAAGTTTGGATTTTTTACATAGTATGGAGCTCTAATTTCTTTTTTACCAACTCTTAAATGAGATACCGTAACTCCTCCACTTTTTCTTGAATCATATTCAAAATATCCTTGAACTTGTTTTCCTTGTTTATCAGCTAAAATAGAAAGCATTTCTTTAGATGCTGATACCATACCATCTGATCCATAACCAAAGATTTTTATTTCATCTAGTTTTAAATCTATATTAAATGTTTCTTTTGGTAAAGAAAGCTTAGTAACATCATCGTTAATACCAATAGTAAAATTATGTCTCATATGACCCATTAGCATAGTAAAGACACTTTTTATATCAGCTGGTGTTACATCTTTACTTGATAAACCATATCTTCCACCAACAATTTTAATGTTTGTATCAGCTAGAGCAGCTAAGCAATCAAGATAAAGTGGTTCTCCAATACTTCCTTGTTCTTTAGTTCTATCTAAAACTGCTATTCTTTTAACAGTTGATGGTAAAACTCTCTTTAACCATTCTTTACTAAATGGTCTATATAAATGCACTGATACAACACCTACGTCATAACCATTACGATTTAAATTATCAACAACAAGTTTAGCTGTATCACTTGCACTACCCATACAAATAATTACATCACTTGCTCTAGAACTTCCGTAAAATTCAAAAGGCATATAGTTTGT
>CADACC010000042.1 GCA_902786275.1 uncultured Erysipelotrichaceae bacterium
ATAAAAAATCAAATAAATTATGTAAAAATAATAATTATTTACAATATTTCATATTAATATAAGTATGAGGAATATTATTAAAGGTGTTATTTATGGAGTTTTTAGTATTTGCCCTGGATTAAGTGGTGGAATGCTTGCTTTAAAACTTGGTGATTATTATAGGATTGTTTCAATTATAAATAATAAGAAGTATTCAAAAAAAGAAATATTTTATTTATCTTCAATATTAATAGGTTTTATTATAGGTTCCATTTTGTTTTCAAATCTTATTAATTATTTATATATTAAATACTATACTTTTTTTAATATATTTGTATTTTTGGTTACAATTTATTTGATTACTAATTTCGCCTTTAAATCTAAAATTACTAATGTAGAATTGGTGTTTTTATTAATATTATCAATATTTATTGGTTTATTGATGTGTAATTTAAAATTACCAAATATAAATTTAATTGTTTTGTTTATTATTTCAGGATTTATTTTTTCATTTAGTAAAGTTATTCCGGGTTTTAGTGGAACATCAATCTTTATTAATATAGGATTTTATAAATATTTGCTTAATTTCTTTTCTAATCCGCTGATATTTTTTGATAATATATTTTTATGGTCTTTATTTATACTTATTTTATTGATTTCAACTATTCTATTAATTAAATTTGTATCTATTCAAGATAAGTTTTTTGAGTATTGTGTAATAGTAATAATGTTAGTAAATATTTTTATGATGTTGATAAAATAAAAAAAGATTCTTTTTTCCAATTATTAACTTGTTCACAATCATCAAAATGTACTTTTTCATGACCAAGTATTTGATAGTCTTCGTGTCCTTTACCTAGTATTAAAAGAATATCTCCTTTTTCCATAGATTCAATTCCATGATATATAGCTTCTTTTCTATCAAATATTATTTCGAAATTATCATAAGGTAAATCTTTTGTAATATCATTCATAATATTTTTTGGATCTTCTGTTCTAGGGTTATCATTTGTGAAAATTACATGATCAGATAATTTGCATGCAATTGATCCCATTATTGGTCGTTTAATTGGATCTCTATCTCCACCACATCCAACAATTGTTATAATTCTGTTTGTTTTTAATTCTAGGAAAGAATTAATAACTTTTTCTACTGCATCAGGTGTGTGAGCATAATCAACAACTGCAACACCTTCATTTACTTCAATGATTTCACATCTACCTTTAGGCGGATATGTTTCTTTAGTAACATTTATTATATCTTCATCAGATATGTTTAATGATTTTAAAATTCCAAAGCATGTTAAATAGTTATAAACATTAAATTTAGATGTTAAATTTGTTTTAACTTCTAGGTTATTACCATTATAGCTAAAATGAATAATTGTGTATGTTGGTGTATAATGTGCTTCATTAATTTTTATAGTAGCATCATCTTTATATCCAAGTGAGATAGTGTTGTAACCATCCTTAATAAAGTATTTTCCATATTCATCATCAATATTAGTAATTACATTTCCATTTTTTTCAAGATAATTAAATATTTTTAACTTAGCATTCAAATAGTTTTCCATAGTTTTATGAAAATCTAAGTGATCTTGAGTTAGATTTGTAAAAGCAATAGTTTTATAATTTAGTCCTGCAACTCTTTCTTCTTCAAGAGATTGAGAACTTACTTCCATAACAATGTGTGTACATCCATGTTCTTTTGCTTCATATAAAAGTTTATAAACAGTTAATATTTCAGGAGTTGTATTAGGAAGCTCGATTTTTACGTCATCATAGTAAAAGCCGATAGTGCCAAGATATGCACATTTGATTCCTAATTTATTTAACATTTGATATGTTAAATAACAAGTAGTTGTTTTTCCATTAGTTCCTGTAACACCTAAAATGGTTAAATCTTTTAATCCTTCTGAATATTTTTCTACTAAAGCATTTTTAATAAATTCTTTAGTACTAGGTACAATTTCTTTTTCAATATTTACATCTACATCATGTTCAACGATAACTTTAATAGCTCCTTTTTCAATAGCACTATTAATGTAGTCATGACCATCAACAGTAAAACCTTTAATAGCTACAAAAGTTTGTCCAGGTTGTACCTTTCTTGAATCAGTTTCAAATTCTATCATATAAGTCACCTTCTTATAAATATATTATCACATATATTTCTTTAGTATTAATTTTTTATACATATTTTTACAGTGCTGTATCTAGTATCATCATTATAGAAAAACCTATTAAAGTAAATAGCGCCATAAGAGATTTATTATTGTTAGTTTGACTTTCTGGTATGAGTTCTTGAATAATAACATATATCATTGCACCTGCTGCGAATGATAAAAATACTGGCATTAAGTGTTGAATTTTTATTATTAATAATGCTCCTATTAGACCAAATATTGGTTCAACTATTGCACTTAAGCTTCCATATATAAATGATTTAGTTCTAGAGTATCCCTCTCTTCTAAGAGGTAAACTAATTGCTGAACCTTCAGGAAAATTTTGTAGTCCTATTGCTAGTGCTAGCATTACTGAATTAGTAATAGTTGCACTATTTAGTCCATATTTTATTGAACCAAATGCTATACCAACAGCTAAACCTTCTGGAATATTATGCATTGTTATTGAAAGAATCATTAATGATAATCTCTTATTTTTATTATTAAGTTTTTTTTGAAATATTTTATCTGTTATAAATATAAATATTCCACCTAGCATAAAACCTGTTGTTACAACTAACCATGATATTTGATTTAAATTTTTAGAATTCTCTATAGCAGGATTAAGAAGAGACCAAAATGATGCTGACATCATAATTCCTGCTGCTATTCCTAAAGATGCATCCATAAAGTTTTTGTTTATTTTTTTAAAGAAAAAAACCATACTAGATCCAAGAATTGTTAATACCCAGGTAAATATTGTTGCATATAATGCAAGTAATGTATAATTATGCATACTTATCCTCCACTTATAATATATGGATTTATGTATTATTGGTTAATAAAACTATGATATAATTTTATTGTGATTTGTATGAATAATTTTGTTTTAAATAATTGGACTAATGAAGATGTTAATAAACTCGATAACTATTTATATAGTATTAGAGTTGAAGATAAAATTACTTGGGGAAAAAATATAGTAAATACTAATATGGACTATTTAGCTATTAAATTACCTATTTTAAAAAGTATTGCTAAAGATATATATAAAGGAGATTACTTATCATACCTTGATTTAATGCCCCATAAGTATTTTGAGAGTTGTACTATTGATGCTTTTTTAATATCTTTAATAAAGGATTTTAAATTACAAAAAAAATATATAGAAAAATTATCAAAATATATTGATAATTGGTCTGTTGTTGATACTTTAAAATTTAATATAAAAAATAATGAAGATAATTATATTAAATATGCTAAAGATTTATTAAAATCAAATAAACCTTTTAAAAGAAGAATAGGTGTTAGAATATTTTTCTCATTTGTTAAAATAAATAAGTATCACAATGATATATTTAGTTGTTTAGATTTTTTAAAAAATGAAGAACATTATTATGTAAATATGGCTGCAGCATGGCTTTTATGTGAAATGTTTATTCATTTTCCTGATAGTACTTTTAATTATTTAAATAAAAATAATACAAATAAGTTTATAATTAATAAAGGTATAAGTAAGTGCAGGGATAGCTTTAGAGTAACTGATGAGAATAAGGAAAAATTATTAAATTATCGTATAAAATAGAAAGGATATACTTAATGAAAAATAAGAAATTTTTTATAAAACTTCTAATTTTATTAATTATATCAATTTTTAGTATTTTATTTGTTTATAACGATTATTTTTTATATAAAAGACCAATACTAAAAATTGATAGAATAAAAGAAGAACTTGAAAATAATGAATCTTCTGATGAAAAAAATATAACTCAGTATATTTATGGAACAATAATGAATACCAAAGATAAGGGTAGAAAGATCAAAGTAATTAATCATACTACAACATCAGGTGTTTATGATGAACAAGTTCATAAAAATAGTGAATTATTTGTTGAATTAAAAAAAGGTGATACTGCAATTGGCATTTCCGAGATAAAAAGAGACAAATATATTGTAATATTATTAGTTATATTTGTTGATGCTATAGTTTTAGCAGCAGGTAATAAAGGAGTTAAGACGCTAGTTAGTTTATTGGTTAATATTTTAATTTCAGGACTAGCAATATTTTTATTTCAACAACATGCTAAAACATGGAATATGTTATTTTTATATTTTGGTGTGGCTATTTTCTTTATAACATTATCTCTCTTCATTACAAATGGACGAAAGAAAAAAACTCTTGCAGCAATACTATCATCAACAGCATCGTTATTTATTTCTTTCTTGTTAGCGTTTCTAATTATTAAACTTTATAAAAAACCAATTCCTTATTGGACTTTAGATTATATTGAAGCGGTACATGATTATGAAAACTTCTTCTATGTAACAATTTTATTAAGCGGACTTGGTGCAATTATGGATATTTCAATTACAATAAGTTCATCATTAAATGAACTTATTGAAAAAAATCCAAAAATTAAGCTAAAAACATTAATTAACTCTGGTAAAGAAATATCAAAAGATGTAATAGGAACAATGACAAATGTTATGCTATTTACTTGTTTTACCTCAATTATTCCAATGACATTTTTAATGATGAAAAATAATATAGTTTTAGGTGAAGCTCTTCAAAGATATGGACAAGTAGAACTTATTGTTGTGTTAACAAGTTGCATTGCTATAGTTCTTGCTATACCAATTTCACTATTTATATCAACACTTGTTTTAAAACCTTCTAATAAGAGGAGGGGTATAAAATGATATTTATATTATCACTTATACTTTTTGCTCTTCTTGTAATATTAGGTGTTAAAACATTCTTTATTTTCTACTTAAGTTTATTTTTGATCATGATTTATTTATTTATGATAAGTATAGGTTTTAGTGCTATAACACATGCTGTTATTATATGCATTTTAGTTACAGCAATAACTTTATTTGGATTGAATGGAGTAAACGTTAAAACTAAATCATCATTTAAAGCAATAATGATAATATTAGTTATAATTTTCTTACTTACATTCTTTATTGGTAAAAATGCTAATATTCAAGGATTCTCTGCTGAAAGCTTAGAATCTATTGGTGGTTATTCATTTGACTTAAATTATAATTTAACAAATGTATTTATAGGTATGTATTTACTTACTGTTATAGGTACAATAATTGATACATCTATATCTATATCATCAGCTTTAAATGAAGTTCATTTAAATAATAAACATTTAGATAAACATGAACTTTATAAATCTGGTATGAATGTTGGTAAAGATATTATGGCAACTACTATAAATACTTTATACTTTGCAGTAGTTGCCGAGTTTATTGGTTTCTTTATGTGGCATTATGGAGCTAGTTTTTCATTTTTACTTAACTATAAGGCATTTGCTCAAGAAATTATAAAATTACTTTTATGTTTTATAGCATCAATACTTGTAATTCCGATTACATCTTATATAACATCAAGAGCATTACTTAAAGATGATACTAAAGAATAAAAAATAGTTAGCAATTAATATTGCTAACTATTTTCTATGATTTGACATAACTTTTTCTGCTCTTAATGCTGCATCATCTTTATCTTTAAGATAATAATCTACAGGATTTCTTTTTATATTTTGAAGAGGTAGTATAACTTTACCAGTTTCATATACGCTAAATGGGTCTGTAACTATTTTATAATTATCCATTTTAAAACTATTTGTTTGAGTAAATGTTTTTTCATGACGTTTATCTTTGAATGTTAGGTATTTAGTAGTATCACTTAAATCTATTGCTCTATGAATATATATAACATCTAATCTTGAATCATATAAACTTAAATCATAAACATCAAATGAATATTGTTTTAGCATATATAGTAAAAATGGTTTATTTTGTTTATGATTTACTCCAATATAGTTATAATCATAATTTAAGCAAAAATCTATCCACAGTGACATAAGAAGTGAACCTATGTTTAAGTTTCTAAATTCTTCAGGTACTCTCATTCCTATAAAGTGACTTGAATTATATTGTTCGTTAAGATAAAAATAGATAAAACCTTGAAGTGTTGGTACACCATTTATTATAGTATATAGTTGTAGGTAATATTTATCTCTTCCTGATCCATCGTCATTACTTTTCATTAGGTATAGTGTGTGATTATAATCACCAGAAAAATAATCTAACGAGTAGATTTTCTTTTCACCAAAATTTAAATTTGTTATTAATTCCCTGTTGCATGCCATGATAATTACCTCTTTTTGCGGACAAGTATGTGTATTATAACATATATTTCAAATAATAAAAGAGTTTTTTATGATATAATTTGTGTATGAAGAAAAAAGAAATAATATATACAATTTTAATAATAGTTTTCTCAATTATTTGTGGGATATTATCAAAGGATTACTTTATTGGAACCCTTATTTTAATATGTGGACTTCTAAATAGCTATTATGCAAGTTTAGGAAAGGTTGAAAACTATATATTTGGTGGACTATATAGTATTCTTGTTGCATATGTATCCTATATAAATGGTTTATATGGTTTAGCATCACTTAGTATTTTAGTATATGTTCCATCACAGATTCATGGATATTTTTCTTGGAAGAAAAATATGAATGAAACTGATAAGAAAGAAGTTGAAGTAAGAGGTTTTACATTAAAGTTTTCTCTTATATTAACGTTTATAGTTGTTTCTTTAAGTTTTCTATTTGGTTATTTACTTAATTTGATACCATCACAGAATTTAGCATTTTTAGATTCAAGTAGTAATATTATAAATTTAAGTGCTGTTGTATTAATGAACATGAGATATAAAGAGTGCTGGATGATATGGCTTTTTAACAATACAATTGATTTAATTATATGGATTATTAATACTGTTAAGGGAACACCAAACTCAATAATGATGCTTTTAGTATCAATAGGTTTTTTATCTATAAATGTGTATGGTTTATATAAGTGGTTTAAAAAAGAAGAACACTAATTGTTAGTGTTCTTCTTCTTCATTATTATCAAGTATATTATTATTTAATAAGTAGTCTGCAACTTTAGTGAAGTTTTCATCATAATTATAATGAGTTTTATCATAATTTAACCAAAGCTCTGACCAAGTAGTTCCATCTTTG
>CADACC010000043.1 GCA_902786275.1 uncultured Erysipelotrichaceae bacterium
AATAATTCCAGCTAAACCAAATAAAACAAATATTAGTGAAAGGTATAGTTTATATTTAGGCTTTTCTTCTTTATTATTTTTATCACTATTTTTACTTGCAAGTGCTAGTGAAACTAAATAATAAACAAATATAGTAAAGAAAAGTACAATTGCAAGTGCATCTCCTCTTGATATTTGATTAACAACACTATCATTTAGTTTAACATCTAGAAATAGTACAACTAAAAGTGTTGATATAAGCATACATAAAGGTAATTCTTTTTTAACTGTATTATCTTTTATCTTAATTGGCTTTATAACAGCAGCTACGCCCAATATTAAAAGAATGTTAAGAATACAACTACCAAACACGTTACCTAAAACCATATCAGTAGATTTAGATGCTAAAGCCTTCATTGATACAGCAAACTCAGGAGCAGATGTACCAAAAGCTATAATAGTTAAACCTATTAGTATTTTAGATACTCTAAAGTTAGCAGCTGTTGAAGATGCTCCTTCAACAAATATATCTGCACCTTTAATTAAAAGAGCAAAACCTAAGATAAGTAAAATAATATTTAATAACATATATATCACCTATTGTCTAAATAGATTATAACATAAAAAAACTTTAAACAATCGTTTAAAGTTTTATTTCATAACTTTTTTACACCAAGTTTTTTTACCACACTTAGGACATTTAAGTTTTCTTGTATAACCTATATGTGGAGCTAAGAATATTTTTTTAAATGATGGTTTAAATTTATGATGACAGTTTTTGCATTCTTGATATCCGGCAGCTGTATCTAAAGCAAGACAACCAAACATACAAATAATATATACTGCAGCAGCAAGTAAGAATATCCATATAAATGCCTTTGATTCTTCCATAGTAACTGCAAGTAAAAAAGTAAAACCTATAAAGAATATTGTTGAGAATATACCCATAAAATGTACTGCAAAGAATAATTTTTTATTTACTTCTTCCTCATTAGCTTTTAATGCAAGAATATTTTCTTCTGCTTTTTTAGTATTATCCTTCATATCAACCACTTCCCCACTAAATAAATCATTAATTGATATTTTTAGTATTTTACACAACTCTGGAATGTTACTAGCATCTGGCATACATACTCCATTTTCCCATTTAGAAACAGCTCTATCAGAAACAAGTAGTTTTTCTGCAAGTTCAGCTTGTGTTAAACCTACTTCTTTTCTTTTCAATGCTATGAATTCACCAATTTTAATTTGATTCATTTAGTTTATCTCCTTTCTTATAATGTAATCTTATATTAAACTAATATAAAGTTACACGAACCTGAGGTTGAGTTTATTCTTTAGCACTATATATTAATCTTTTGATCAAATAATGAACTGATACAACTATAAAAAATGTACCATAAACTCCGGCGAATATTCCGGCTATAGCAATTAAATGATTATAGTTAAAAGATGCAACATTTCCACCTGATTCTGATATGCCAGAAAAAATTTTATATGCTAAAAGCGTTAGTATTGCACTAGGTATTAATCCTATTATGATTTTTTTAATATACTTTTTATTAAGTTCTTTTATCTTAGTTTCATTATCCATATATTATCACCACCATAATTATAACATAGATATAAAAAAAGAAGATTAACCATTAATCTTCTTTTTTATCATCAATACTTTTAAATGGATGTCTTAGCTTATATTTAATTCTTGTTTTAAATATATCCATAAATGTATCATATATATCATTTTACAAAATAAAGTAAGTATGTTAATATATACGCAAATTTTTAAGGGGGATTATAAATGAGACTTAGAGAGGAAGAAATTGGAAAGTTTTGTAATGATGCTAATTCATTTTTATATAAAGTAACCAACAACATTCCAATAACAAGAGAAGAATATACACATATACAGGGTATTGTATATGATGATAAAAATAAAGATATCCAAGTTATAAAAGATTTCTTTACTGTATTTAGTAATATATGCTACGGAATATTTAATAACCCTGAATTAGTAAATGCATTTAAAATTCCTGATACACTTATTACATATAAAGAACAAAAAATTATTCAAGCTTATAAAAATAATGTTACCCCACATCATACATTAATTAATGAATTCATTATTGCATCTGTATATGGAGATGCTACATATGCTAAAAAAGTAATTGCACTATGTGAACAAGCACATAGTAATCTTGATATGACATTTATACAAAATATTATTAACTTCTTTGAAAATGCTGATAATGATATGATATTTAATGCACATGCATCTAGACCTGTTTATTTATCTTTAGAAGAAGAAATAAAAGAATATCAAAACTTAAGTAATCCAGACTTTACTTCTCAAAGATATTCTGATTTTTATAGCAACTTAGAACTATCTGCAAAACTATATAATTGGGATTTTGATCAAATAGATCCCAAACATGAATATAGAAAAACTCTAACAGGAAATATAGGAGAACTTCTTGTACATAATAACCTAAAAAACACTCCTTATTATATATTTACAGCAAGAGATGTTGGAAACTTTGCAGGATTTGATATGTCTAATTTTTCAACTAAAGAAAACTTGATAGAAATTAAATCAACATTTAGTGATGTATCAGCTGATAGTGATGTATTCTTTCTTGGAAGTACAGAATATGAAAGAATAGGAAAAGTACTTACTTCTTATAAAGATACTAGAAAAGAACTATACTTTATATATCGTGTATTTATTGGTGATGATTTCAAAATTAAAAGATTACTTGCACTAAGGCCAATTAGTCAAGATGTATTTAGAGATGACTTAGGAAACACATACGAAATAAATAATTCTTATAGTGGAAAAAAAGTTTATGAAAGAAAAAAACAAATTAGATTATTCTAATTTGTTTTTTTAATCTAAATCGTCACTATAAAAGTCATCTTCATCTTCTATTTCTTCTTCAAAGTTAGATTCTTCCAAATCGTTATTTATCATTTCTTGCATTTCCCAGCTTGTTAAATCACTATTTAGTTTTTTACCAGATGCAAGGCCTCCTAAAAGGCCAGACCAGAAAGCTTGTTTATTAACAATTCTTACTTTTCTTTCAAATTCTTTTTCTTCTTTTTCTTTATCTGATTGATATTTGAGTTTAATATTAATAGCTTTATCAATTATAGATGAATCTTCATTCATTTTAATAAGTCTATTTTTTATTTCATTTAATTGTTCTAAAGTATATTTATTAGCATACATTTGAGTAAATTGTTCTTCTAACTCGTCAACATAATCTTTTTCCATAGCTATCACTTCTTAAATAAATTATAGCATAAAAAAAGAAGACCAAAGTCTTCTTTTAGTTTTCAAGTTCAGCGTCTACAGTTTTAATACATTTTGAATCTTTTAAATCATAACCTGTTTCACATGAAAGTGTTTTAGATTGTGTTTTATAACATCCACCATTATTATGAGCGCCAAACTTATTCAAAAGATCAGCTGATGTAAAATATGAATATCCTGAACCACAAGTTGTTTCATAGTTTTGAAGCATTGCTTTATAACATTTTCCACTATACCAAGCATAATGTTTTTCCTTTTCACTAGTTCTTGATAGTCCGTTTGGAGTTTTTTCACATGTTGTTTGATCAGTTATAGATTCATAGACAGCATATAAACAGAAGGTAGTACCAGCCTCTAATTTAGTTCCAGAATAATCATGACCTTCTATATATACTTTAGGGCAAGTTCTTTCACCCTTATTATAATCAGATAAAGTAACACATTTTTCACCGTCTTCTCTGCTTCCAGAAGGGCAAGATTTAGTTGGTTCCTTCGAAATAGTACATTTCTTACCACTCAGAGTACCATCTTTACATGTATAATTATTCCATATAGCATATAGTTTCATAGAAAAACCATCACACATAATTTTTGCACCATCTAAAATTGACTTTCCGTTCTTGTCTTCCCAAGACATAAACTCAGCAGTATCCTTTTTAGATTTAGGTAAATTCTTTAATATTGCTACCCCATCACTACACTTAAAAGTCATATCTTTAACTTTAGATCCACCCTTAGAATCAAATACAACTTTTAATTCAACATCATCTTCTGGTGTGTCTGGATTAGCCCATAAAGCTTTAAGAGTTGTATCTTTTTCTAATTTATCTGTATCTTCATCAGAATAATATACATCTCCATCAAACCAGCCTTGGAAGAAATATCCTTTCTTTTCTGTTTTAGGTAACTCAAATTTCTCACCTTTTTTAACCTTCATAGGTTCTACTTCTCTGTACCACCGTCAGCATCAAAAGTAATTGTTATTGTTGTTTTAGATTTAGTATTTGATTTGGCTTTATCATCTTTTTTATCTTTGTTACCAAAAATAAAATAACCACCAACACCTAATGCTAAAAGTAAAAATACAATAATTGCAATAATAATTATTTTCTTTTTCATTTTTCAAAGTATCCTTTCTATAATTACATTATATTACATAAATAAATTATAGCAATAAAAAAAGGGCTGCACTTAATAAAACAGTGCATAACCCTTAAGTAATTTATAACACATGAATTTAAAGAATTCAATAATTATTTCTCTTCTTTAAGTTCAGTTCTTCTTCTAGCACTACCTGTTTCTCTACCAGCAAGTTCATTAAACATCTTGTTTGCAAAATTTCTTTTAGCAATTGCTAGTACAATATTAAATAAAACCGGTGCTATCATTAGAGAACCAAATAATACTTTTAACCTTGCATCATCAAAATATAAAAGAGCTGGACAAGCAAGTAAGGTTAAATACATAGAGCAAGCCCCATATAGTTGTGTTGCTGTAAAAGTTTTATCAATATATGTATTTCCATGAAGTACTAATGATTTATAATAATCTTCATCTCTAATTAACATTTGTCTAAATTGTTCAATTGTTAAACCTTTTCCAAATCTAACTGATTCATTTGGTTTATGATACTTAATAGTTTTTTCTATTTCTTCTCTCCAAGAATTATTCCAACCCATTTTAGATTGAAGAGCTCTCTGCTTTTCATCAAAGTTATTATTCTGATTAAAATTATTAACGTAATCATATAATCCATCAAAACCAGGAAGTTTAGATACAACATCCTTGCTAAGAGTTATCTCTAACTTTTCTTCTCCATCAGTTATTATCATTACATTTTGTGTTATATAATAAACATCTACAGATACTACAACATTTTTTTCATCTTCACTTACACTAATATTTTTAATAGCTAAATTTTCTTTATCACTTAAATATTGTGATGCAAAACTAGAAAAACCAGTAATATATTCTGTACCTGGAAATGGTTTAATAATAGAATCTTCATCACTCATAAAAGATTGTATTGTTGTTCCTTTTTTATCATAATGTGTTTTATTTGATATATATTCCATAATTAATCTCCTTTTTCAGAAAGGTTTATATATTATATTAAATATTTATAAAATTATCAACCTAGAATAAAAATAAGAGAACTTTATGTTCTCTTATTTATATTATTTATATTTATAAAATCCTTCTCCAGTAGATCTACCAAGTTTACCTTCATCAATATATTTATCTAATATCTTAAGCATTCCATCAAAGTTATATGGAAGCATCATTTTCTTAAGAAGTGGATCAAATAAATTAGGTACTTTTTGATATTGAAGAACAATATTTTTAGCTGTTATTAAACCAACAACATCTAAAATTTCAAAAGGTCCTCTAGGAGCACCAGTTCCAAGTGTCCATGCTTTATCAATAGTTTGTGCATCAGATATACCATTTGCAAGTAAATCCATTGCAGAAAGTAAAAATGGTACTAACATTGAGTTAAGTAAATAACCAGACTTTTCTTCTCTAGCTGTTAGTGGAACCATATTTATAGCTTTAGCAAATTCTATAACTTGTTTAAAGTATTTTTCTTCAGTTTCACTTTGAGCCATAATTTCAGCTATATTTTGTTTCCAAATATTATTAGCAAAATGCATTGCTAAATATTTATTAGGTCTTTTAGTAGCCTTTGCCATCTTAGATGGTAAAAGTGTAGATGAGTTTGTAACTATAACAGTTTTTTCAGGTAGCTTAGAAGATATTTCGTTATAGAATTTATTTTTAATATCTAAGTTCTCAGTAATAGATTCAATAAGTAAATCTGCATCTTTTAATGCTTCTTCTTGATTAGTGCTTATTGTAAGTTTTATATCTCTTACTTTTCTAACACATTTTCTTTTACCAAAATCTTCAAGTGAAGATATACCATTACACCAATTACCTGCTTTCTTACCATTTCTAGTTTGCATTACATCTATAGCTTTTAAATATGTTTTACGAAGATTAGATAGCTTTTTATTAATTTCTTTTTGATCATCATCTTCTCTAACTAAGATAGTTACGTTAAAACCACAGTAAGCAGTTTGAAATGCTATTTGACTTCCAAGTACTCCACCACCAGCAACTACTACGTTTTTATATTTCATATATAATCAACACCCTTTACATTAATATATTAACACATATAAAAAGTAAGTTTATACATAAAAATAAACTTACTTTACTATATTTAACTTAAAAACTTATAACTTTTGGTTCTTCAGTAAATGATGAAATAGTAGCTTTAGCATCATCAAAGTATAAAACTATAGTATTATCATCATTTTCATTATACATATTTCTTAACTCTGGATAATGATCAAGCATATCTTTTTTAGCTTCTACTCTATCATCTGGTATAAGTTTGCCTTCTACTCTTATCCATTTGCCATTATTAAAAACACATATTTCTGCATTACCATTACTAACTAATTGTTTATATACATCTTTATTTTTACCAGTTTGAATATAAAGTTTATTTTCAAATATATTAACTGTACCAAAAGGTCTTACCTTAGGTTTATCATTATCAACAGTAGCTAAATAATATGTACCAGATTCTTTTAAAAATTCATAAACTTCTTGCATATATTTATATTTTTCTTTCTAATTAAGTAATAGATGAACCACTAAATAACCAACTACAAAACCAACTATACTAGCTATTATGTTTACTATAAGTTTGCCTTTAGTCATTTCTTGTTTTTCTATTTTTTTACCACAGTTACAGTTTTTACAAAACTTTGCCATAATTATCACTCCTTATTTATATAAATTTATTTTATACCATTATAGGTATCTATGACAATTTCTTTTTAATATTTCTTTAAATAAACATTTCTAGGTCCATCACTAGATACATATGAATCAACTAGTTCATAACCATCTTTTAAAAAATTATTAATTGAATAAATATTATCTGGATGAATTCTTGTTTCCATATATTCTAAATTATTATTTAAAGCATAATCATTTAATACATTAAGCATTTGCTTCATTAAACCATTACCAATATATTTTTGATTAACCATAGTAGGTCCACAAGATCCAACAATAGATTCATCATAATCTATATTATGTTTTTTAAGTGATTCATTTTTAGTAGGTATATACATAATAGATGCAACTATATCATCATCATTTTTATATATCCATAACTTACCACCATTATTAAGTATATTTATTACTTCATCTTTAGGTATTACTCCAAGCCATTCTGGATGCTTCATATTATTTCTAACATCCATATAAAATTCAAAATATTTATCTATATCTATTTCTTCATCTTTAAGTAAATATAAATCCTCTAGTTTCATAATTACCTCCTATTTTACTTCAGGCATTTTTTTATTAAATGTTACTTCTTTATAAATAGGGACATTTTGCTCTTTACATAACTCTTCATATTTATCATCCCATGATAAAGAATATTTATCATTTATATCTAAACCTATTTTAGAAACGTACTCTTTTACTACTTCTTCAGGATTTTTATCTATAGATTTGTTTTCTACTTCTAAAGCTATTCCAAAAGGATATTCATCTAAAGATATTTCTATATCATCATTTGTAAATGTAGTTCTATATCTTTCATAACTTTCTACTATAGTAAAATGCATAACATTTTCTATAATGTATTCAAAGTTTTCAAAATCTTCTGAATCAATATTAACTTCTTTTTCTTCTTCTTTATTAACTAAAGAAGAAGTATTATCATTAAGTCTTCTTTTCCAACTTAATTTAGCTTTTGATTC
>CADACC010000044.1 GCA_902786275.1 uncultured Erysipelotrichaceae bacterium
ATTATACCTAATGCAGTTTCAGCTATTGTATAAATAGCACGAATACCTGCTGCTTTTAGAAATTTTTTCAATGCTTACCACCCTTTCCATTTTTTTTAATTATATCAAAAAAGAGTTGCTTTTGCAACTCTACTGCACAATCCATGCTTCAAGAGTGTATCGTTCGCTAGGGTCAAACGTGTCATAGATAATTCCATACTTTATGCAGCAAATATGACCATTTACACAGCACAAAACAATATTATCTTTATACATAGAAGCAACATCTTTAACCTTTTCAGGTAAATAAGGTACTCGCCTATATTTAGAATCTAAATACCAATCTACAAAATCTTTTTGGTCAAGCAATGTTCCATTTAATTGTGCTAAATCACTAAGATTATCATAGACCTCGTCCCAACTCTTATGAGTTGCACAGCTTATTGCTCTAATCACACAATCTGGTGTATATATATCAAGTGGATTAGCATTAAAATATCTATACATTATCTCATACTTCTTTGTAAAGTTTCTTGAAGCATTTGTCTTTGTTGTGGTGTTTCAGCTTCTTCGTGTAAAACTTTGATGAAGTTTTCAAGTGATTTAATCATATAATGAAAAGATTTATCAGTTTCTTCTCCATCACCATAAGAACGTGATTCCATGTATCTTCCATATTCACCAGACATTCTATCTAGTTCTTCTTCGCCTCTATATCTCATATCACGTCCACGTCTACCATAAGAATCATAACCAGGTCTACGTCCATAATTTCCATAATTACCATAATTCATACACATATCCTCCTTTGTTAAATGTTTTATTTTGGTTAATTTATAAAGATTTTCTATATTAGAAGCATTTATACCTTCATCTAATATTTCTTTCATTCTTTCTTCAACTTTTTCAGTTAGTCTTTGTTCCATTAGTTTCCCTCCTTTCAAGTAAACTAATTATTTTTTCATTTTGTTCGATTATTTTTTTAAAATATTTTTCATCTTGAGTTTGTAACTCCTGCATTAAATCAGTGTTGTTATAATCCTGAAATAAAATTTGTAAACTCAATGCTTGTAATATTAAAGATAAGTTATCTACTTGGTTTCTCATTAAGCATATCTCTTAATACTTATATTTGCATTTTTAATAATAGGTATTTCAGTATCAGTAACAACTGGAGTTGCACCACCACCATAAGTTATAGTAGGTACACTATTTATTGTTATAGTTACACTTCCTCTACCACAAACTCTTATATATTTACTCATAGAAACGTTTGTGTATTCACCAGCAGTTCCAACAACTGCATCAACTTCTGCACCATTTAATTTAACTCCGTCAGCATATATTCCTAAGCCAACAACACCAACTGTTGCACTTGTAACATTGGCATTAAAGTCTATTTCATAAATACCACCTTCAACTAAAGTAAAAGTAGCACTACCTTCATTATGATTTAACCAACCATTAAAGCAGTTTGCACTAGCAGTTCTTAAATCAGTATCAGAAAAAGTTATTGGTGAAGTATTAGAAGCTAAAATAAGTTCTTGTTCTTGAACACTTTGAATCATTTATATTCTCCTTTCTTAATAAAAAAACAGGGACTTGCCCTGTTAAAATTAGCAAGTTCTCATTTGAGATTGTCGATTGACATTATGCTATTAAACTATTGTATTTCCATACCAGTTAGAGCCATAAAAACCATTGTATAATGATTGATAAGGACTAGATACTAAATAACTAGGTACTGGATAAGGTCTAACTTGATTTACGATAGAAGTTCCTATACCAGTAGCAGTAATAGTGTTTTTAAGGTCATTTACTTGTGAACGTAAGTCATCAATAGTATTTTGATTTAATACATCAAGAATTTTTTGAGTATTTTCAATACCTTGAGCTCTTAGTGTGCAGCAACATTCGTCCATCTTAGCTTGTGCTTGTAAATTAGAAGTTAGAAGGTTAGTATTTAACTCGTTTGTTTGAGATAAAATATCTCTTTGAGTGTTACAAGCAGATAATTGAGCAGCATAGCGATTTTCAAGTACATCACTTCTTAGATTACAAATATTTGTTGCAGTATCACTAAATCCGTTAGAAATTAGGTTGTTTGTATTTTGGAATCCACTATTAATATCTCTTTGAGTAAATTCAGAAGAAATATAATCAGTAGTAGCTATATTATTGAATCCGTTACCACCGAATCCACCCCAACCACCATTACCAAATAATAGTGCAAGTAGAACTAATGCCCAGATTCCATCTCCACCGAAAGCATTTCCAAATCCACCATTCATATATGGATAAGCACCATTAGTTGCTAAATCAACAGTAGGAACAATACCTTGAGTTCCATTCATTTTCATTCTCCTCTCTATAAGCTGCTAGTAGACTTATAGGAGAGTACATAAACTAGCATATACTCTCTTATAAGGCTGCTAACCTTATTTTTTAAACATACCCATCATATTATTCCATTGGTCTTTTTGTTGCTGATTAAAACCATTGGTAACCTTGTTTAAATATTCCTGTGGGTTTTCTCCATTCTTCATTGCTTGTTGCAAATCATTATATGCTCTTGGATTTACCCTTTTTAGTTGTTGCCCTAATTGGTTCATCATTTTCTGTGGTGTTTGTTTCATCATATTCTGCATTATATTCTGTAACATGGGATTCATTCTTTATCATTCCTTTCAATTCCTCAATTTTGCCCTGTAATAGCTCGATAGTGAGGTCTTTTTCATCTTTTGGTACAATTTCATTAAGCTCGTATGTTTTAATCTCATTTCGCACGTTTTTGACCCATACAACACTCATATCTTTGCTAAAATAAGGTGTATCACCTAAAACCATATCTTTTTGTACTTCTTCAATAGAATCTGCATACTTAATTACATCTCTATTTGTTGGTGATAATTGAAAGTTTTGTGTAAGATTGGTAGGTTGTGGTATCGGTTGCTGTAATTGTTGTTTCATACGTTCTAATTCAGCCATTTGATTGTTTATCCTATCAATACTTGCTTGTGGATTATAAATATTACTATATGGATTTCCTATCATAATTATCTCTCCTTAAAATAAAAGAAAAGAAGGCAAGATAATAAAAAGTGTTTTACTACAATTTATTATGCTATTTGCCTCCTTTTCTAACTAAATTATGACATAAAAAAAGAACTCGAAATTATCGAGTTCTTCTATAATTTTTATAATATTCTTTTAATTTTTTTCTTTAGTTTGCTTATCATAACACTTACAGTTGCTTCACTTACATTTAATAATTCAGCCATTTTTACTATACTATAACCTTTTATCTTATATTCTAGTAGTTTTTCGTATGTTTCATCTAACATACATTCTTTTACAATGTAATCAAAGTCTGTTTTAGTAAACTCAAAAAAATTAAGGTTTGTCATTTAATCAATACATATATAAGACAAGTTAAAGTTATAATCAGTGCTATTAAAAGTATTAAAGATATTTTAAATAACTTTCTTTTATCGTTTTTATAATCTTTTAATATTTCTAAAGCATAACTATTTTCTTTTATTTTTAAAGAATTATTATTTATTTTTTCTTCGTGTTTATGAAGTCTATTCATATTTTTAATTATTAATGTTACATTATCGTCAAGTTTTTCTTCCAACTTTTGTACGTTGGTTTCTAATAATTTAACATTCTTTTTTAAATCTTCCATTTTAATCTCCTATTTTTTTAAAATATCGGTTTTTTCAAAGTCCCACGATTTCATTTTTTCATCTAAAACATGGATATAATCATTGCCACCGAGTTTTTCGTAGCAACTTTTCATATTACACCAGTTTCTATACATATAATCAGGGATTTTTTCCTCTTGTTCATAAACATAATATGTATTTGTTAAACTATTTTGCATTAGTATCATAAAAGCTTCTTTTTGGACTTTATTTTTTTCCATTTCATCAGAAAACTTTTTCTTATATTTTTTTATTGTGCTAATACAATAACCTATAACACTGCCAGTTATGGTCGACACACTTACTGTTAAAATAGTTTGTATCATGTTTATTTTTTGTACCATTAATGGTTGCTATTTTAAATTCAATTCCTGTGCTTTTTACCTCAAATTCTCTAATCCAAGCACGTGCTGTTGATTGGTCATAGTCACAATAATTTAATTGTGAAATATCTCCTACTCTTGTAAATATTCTAAACATAGGAGTTGTTGCTGCTGGAAATCTGTAATATACCAATTCAATATATTTATATGGTGATAAATCAACCGATATTGTTTGAGCACCAAACGCAGCTCCTAATGAAGGATTAACCCATAGTTGAGTTCCTGTAATTTTATTATTTATATAATCACAAGAATAAGTATCTGTTTCACTTGTCGAATAAATGTTAGATACATTTGCAATAAGCCCAGCACTTTGTGTTGCTTTAATAATGTAATTTACAGTTTGATATGGTTGTAAGTTGTTGTGGGCTTGTCCTCCACCAGAGTTTCCAGTTTCTATTGTATCAACTATTTGTCCTGTTGTTTCTCCAGTAGTTGTAAAATGCCAACCAGCAGTAACGTCTGCAAATGAACGTGCATATGCTCTGTTATATGGCAACGATTTATTATCATTATAGTTTCTTGAATATATTTTGCCCATATGATTATGGCTAGGCATTTCATTAGTGGTTAATGTATGTTTCTTTTCTCCACCAGTTAAACCCATTCCGTTAAAATCCGTGTCGGTTTCTTTTAATCCTAATGGAACTCTACCTCTTAAATCTGGTAGTCCAAATGTGTTTCCACCTTCTTCACCACCAAATGAATAACCTATTGCATTAAACAATTCAGGGTAATCAGTTTTATTTAATAAAGTTCCGTCACATATTAACCAGCCAGTAGGTGCGTCCCAACCACCAAATGGTACAATAGCACCAATAGGTAGTGTATCACCTGCTATTTTTCCACCTACTTCATTCCAGTTTGTTCCATCAAAATATTTTAATTTACTCATATTTTATTACCTCCTTATGCAGTCCTTTTCCAATATGCTACTACTTGGTATGACCAATTTGTTGAATGTCATTAACACCATCTAGTGTAGTCATTGCAGCTACCATAGATTTATTTAAGTTGTGATTATGTGATGGCATTTCATTAACTGTTAATTGATGGGTTTTTTCACCACCAGTTTCTCCAATAGTATCAAACTCTGTTTGTGTACTATCAATACCAACTGCAACTCTACCAACTAATGTTCTTTCCCAAGTAAAACCTAGCCAACTTGAATAGTCTTGATTATCTGCTTTAATTACAATAGAACC
>CADACC010000045.1 GCA_902786275.1 uncultured Erysipelotrichaceae bacterium
ATTATGGATATGTATGAAAAATACTATCAAGAACTAAAAGATAATCGAAATGTTGTTCTTGAAGGATTAAAAAATGAGAAAATTAAATTTAATAGAACATTGGAAAAAGGATTAAGAGAATTCGAAAAAATAACAAAAGATAATAAAGATATTGATGGTACAACAGCTTTCCATTTATTTGATACATATGGATTTCCAATAGAACTTACAGAAGAATTAGCTCAAGATAAAGGATTAAAAGTAGATATTGAAGGATATAAAGCTAAGTTTAAAGAACATCAAGAACTATCAAGAACTGCATCTGCTGGTAAGTTTAAAGGTGGACTTGCCGGAAATGGTGAAATAGAAACAAAGTATCACACTGCAACACATCTTTTAAATGCAGCTTTAAAACTTGTGGTTGGACCTGATGTTCATCAAAAAGGATCAAACATAACATCAGAAAGAATGCGTTTTGACTTTTCTTGTGATCATAAACTAACTGATGAAGAAAAACAAAAAGCTGAAGAGATTGTAAATAATTGGATTAAAGAAGACTTAGAAGTAACTGTTAAAGAAATGAGTAAAGAAGAAGCTATTAATTCTGGTGCTGAATGTATGTTCATTGAAAAGTACCCTGATACAGTTACTGTATATTCAATCGGAGATATTTCTAAAGAATTATGTGGTGGACCTCATGTAAAACATACTGGTGAGCTAGGTAAATTTAGAATTACAAAAGAAGAAGCATCATCAGCAGGTGTACGTCGTATAAAAGCCGTATTAGAATAGATAACTTGTTAAATAGATAAATAAATGTTAAAATACATGTAATAGAGGTGAAGCTATGGACAAGACAAGTCTATTTGATGTTTCTTTAATTAAAAGAGAAAACATCGTTAAAACTCTAAGAGAAGTTTATGATGCTCTTGAAGAAAGAGGATATAACCCAATTAATCAAATCGTTGGTTACTTAATTAGTGGTGATCCAGGTTATATTTCTAGTTATAAAGATGCTAGAAGTAAAATGATTTCTCTTGATAGAAGTGAAGTAGTAATGCTACTTTTAGTTGAGTTTATATAGTTTTGAGATATTTAGGACTTGATTTAGGAACTAAAACACTTGGTGTTGCTTTAACAGACAAAAGCAACACTATTTCCACGCCTCTAAAAACTATTCGTTTTGAATTTGAAAAGTATGAAAGTGTTTTAGAAGAACTTGAAGAAATAATTGCAAAAAATAATGTATCTGAAATAGCTCTAGGGCTTCCCAAAAATATGGATGGTTCTATGGGCTTTGCATCAGATAGATCACTTAATTTTAAAAAACTTTTAGAAGATAATTTTAAAGATATTAAAGTAACTTTAATAGATGAAAGATTATCAAGTATAGAAGCTCATAACATTTTAAGTGGTAATGGTAAAAAAGAAAAAGAACATAAAAAAAATGTTGATGCTGTTGCAGCAACAATCATCTTAGATACTTTTTTAAAAAGAAAGGCAAATGAAAATGAGTAAGAAAAAAGATTTAAACTACTTTACTGTAACTGATAAAAATGGTAAAGAAACTGAATATGAAATACTTTTTACATTTGAATCTAATGATACTGATAAAAATTATATTGTTTATACAAGTAATGAACTTGATGGTGATGATATGATTAAAACGTATGCATCAATTTATGAAGAAAATGATGGAGTTTTAAAACTAACTCCAATTGAAGATGAAAAAGAATGGGCATTAGTTGAAAAATTAATTGACCAAGCAACAGATGAAGAATCAAAAGAAGAATAATAAGAGGTATATATGAAAAGGAACTGGTGCTGTAAACAAAAAGGATACAAAACAAGTTATATTTGAAATTAAATCTGGCGAATCTAGAAATACAATTGTAAATAATTTAAATAATAAAGGTTTAATTAAAAACAAATTAGCCGCTACTATTTATATTAATTTAAATAGAGGTAAGAATTTACAAGCTGCTAAATATTCACTTAATAAATCAATGCCTTTAAAAGAAATTTTAAATAAATTTGATAAAGGTGAAAAATATGATGATAGAGTAGCCGTTAATCTAAAATTTGTTCCTGGCAAAAGAATTACTGACTACGCTGAAACTATTGCTGAATTTGAAACAAAATATAACGAAACTAAAAACAAAATAACTAAAGAAGATGTTATTAAAGAAATTAGTGATCCAGAATATGTTAAAACATTAATTGAAAAATATTGGTTCTTAACTGATGAAATTTTAGATAGTGAAATTTATTATCCTCTTGAGGGATACTTAACTCCTGATACATATGAATTTTATACAACTGCTACTGCAAAGGAAATTATCGAAAGAATGCTTCAAGCAACTGATAAAAGATTAAAACCTCTTGAGAATGATATTAAAAATAGTGGTTTTACAACTCATCAAATTTTATCTATGGCTGCTATCATTGAAAAAGAAGCTAATAGTGATGAAGATAGAGCAAAGGTAAGTCAAGTAATTCATAAAAGATTAAATTTAAAAATGGCTCTAGGTATGGATGTAACTGCATATTATGCAGCAAAGGCAGATTTATCTGAACCATATATGAAATACTGGAGCAGCTTACCAAGTAAATATAATACAAGAAACGTAAATAATATTGGCCTTCCAATAGGACCAATTTGTAATCCATCTACATCAAGCATTAAAGCTGCGCTTAATCCAGCAAACTCAAGTTATGTGTATTTCTACGCAGACATGACAACTGGAAAAGTTTATTTTGCAGAAAACTATGCTGGTTTTATGGATATTCAAAAGAAACTAGGTGTTTAATAATATGAAACAATTTATTATTGAAATGGAAAACTATGCAAATGAACATAATGTTCCTATAATTGAAAAAGATTCTATTGCTTTCATTATGAAATATATTAAATCTCATAACATTAAAAATGTACTTGAAATAGGTAGTGCAATTCTGCTGATGTTTATGTAACAACTATAGAGCGTGATGAAACAAGATACATGGAATGCTTAAAAAACGTAAAAAAATGTGGTTTAGATAAAAAGATTAATGTTGTATATCAAGATGCTCTTGAAGTAAATCTATCAAATGTTGAATATGATTTAATCTTTATTGATGCTGCTAAAGGACAATATACTAAGTATTTTGAAAAATTTAAATATTTCTTAACAAAAGATGGAACAATTATTACTGACAACTTAAAATTCCATGGTCATGTTGGAAAATCAAGTAAAATTGAAAGTAGTAATTTAAGAAATCTTGTTAAAAAGATTGAAGGATACATTGACTTCTTACAGGAAAATAAAGATTTTGATACTAAATTTTATGATGTAGGAGACGGACTATCAGTATCTGTTCGTCATAATGATGATAAAGATGAATAAAAATCTTATTTTAGTGCAAAACAAATCTATAATAAGTAAAATTAAGGAAGTAGATAAAGCTACTTTCCTTTTTCCGTTAGAAGGCTATAGTGTTGGTTATCCTGTAACGTTTAAACTTGATGAAATAGATGAGTTTGGATGTTATATATTAGTTAATAGAGTATTAGATGAAAAAGGTATCTTAGGTCTAAAAGAATTATTTAGAAACTTTCCAAAAAATATTAAAGGAATAGTATTTGAAGATTTAGGTGTAATCGATCTTGTAAAAGATTTAGATATTACCAAGATTTTATGGCAAAATCATTTAAATAATAGTTATTTAACAGTTAATGGATTTTTAAAATATGTTGATAGTGTTATGGTATCAACTGATATAACTGAAGAAGAAATTAAGTTAATAATATCAAAAGCTGATAAACCCCTTACTTTATATGTGTTTGGTTATGTACCAGTTATGTATTCAAGAAGACATTTAGTTTCTAATTTTAATTTAAATTATAATGAAAACGTTAAAAACCCTAATACAATAACTGAAGAAGTATTAAAAGAATCATTTAAAATATTTGAAAATGAATATGGCACACAGTTATTTTCATCAACACTATTTGATGGAAGAGTATTAAAAAAATATGATGCACTATATTATTTTATTAATACAGTTTTTGTAAGTGATGAAGACGTTTTAAACCTCATTACTAATAAAGAATTAACTGTTCCATCAAATGATGGTTTTCTAAATAAGAAAACTATTTATAAGTTAAAGGACGGTGAAAATTAATGAAGCCGGAATTACTTGCTCCTGCAGGAGATTTAGAAAGATTAAAACTTGCATTTCATTATGGAGCCGATGCATGTTATATTGGTGGTAAAAACTATAGTTTAAGAGCTAATGCTAAAAATTTCTCAATAGAAGATATCAAAGAAGCAGTAGATTTTGCTCATAACTTAGGGAAAAAAGTATATGTTACTGTAAATATAGTATTTCATAACGAAGATTTAGATGGATTAATTAAATATTTAAAAGAACTAGAAAAAATAAAAGTAGATGCCGTTATAGTTAGTGATCTAGCGGTTGTAAATTTAATAAATGAAAATAATATTAATTTAGAAATCCATTTATCTACACAAGCTAGTACTTTAAATAGCTATGCAGCATCATTTTGGAAAAAATTAAATGTTAAAAGAATAGTTCTAGCAAGGGAAGCATCAAAAGAAGATATAAAAGCTATTAAAGATAATACAGGACTTGATTTAGAAGTCTTTATTCATGGTGCTATGTGTACATCTATATCTGGAAGATGTGTATTATCTAATTATGCAACAAATAGAGATTCAAACCGAGGAGGATGTGCTCAAGTATGTCGCTGGATGTTTGATATTGAAGAATCTAATAATACATTCATGATGATGCCCAAAGATTTAAATATGGCTCAGCATATCAAAGAATTGATTGATATTGGTGCAAACTCTTTTAAAGTAGAAGGAAGAATGCGCTCAGTTTATTATGTTGCATCAATTATTATGACTTATAGAGAAATACTTGATAAGATTGCTGAAAACACTTTAAAACAAAGAGATTTAGATTATGCAATTGCTATATTAAATCGAACAGCTAATAGAGAATCAGCCCCTCAATTTTTTGATAAACTTCCAACATATAAAGAACAATACTTTAATGGTCGCGATGAGCAATCTAATCAAGATTTTTTAGGAATTGTAAAAGATTATGATGAAGAAAATGGTATGGTTACAATTGAGGAAAGAAACTATATTAAAAAAGGAGATATAGTTGAATTTATTGGGCCAAATCTTGAAACATTTACTTATGAGATAAATAATATATATGATGAAGATGGTAATTTAATTGATGCTGCAAGACATCCTAAAATGATTATAAAATTACCAATTTCAGTTAAACTACATAAAGATGATATGATGCGTTTAAAAGTGTTTGACAAAAGAGACTTTATATAGTATCCTTTTAACTGTATTTGAAAAAATATAAATTTGAACAAAGAGGAGTGTTGCTATTATGGCAAACGCAGAAAAAATAATGGTAACTGCTGAAGGTTACTTAGACTTAGAAAATGAATTAAATGAACTTAAAAATGTTAGAAGACCTCAAATTATTCAAGCAATTAAAGAAGCAAGAGCTTTAGGTGATTTATCTGAAAATGCAGATTATGATGCTGCAAGAGATGAACAAGCTCAAGTTGAATCTAGAATAAAAGAGTTAGAGTATAAATTAGAACATAGTGAAATTATTGAAAACAAAAAGAAAAATCAAGTTTCACTTGGTTCAACAGTTGTTATTAAATATGAAGATGGTGAAGAAGACGAATATATGATCGTTGGTTCACTTGAAGCTGATCCATTTAATAACCGTATTTCTAATGAATCTCCAATTGGTGTTGCAGTAATGGGTAAAAAACAAGGTGATGTTGTATCTGTTGCATCTCCAAATGGATCATATGAAGTAACAATTAAAGAAATAAAATAAAGTAGTTTAAAAACTACTTTTTTTATTTACATTTTGTTCGTATTTTAAAGGAAAATTATTGTTTTTATTATGTAAATAGTATATAATACTTACGTGTCTGAAAGGAAATGTAACAATGAAGAAAAACGTTAAAGAAATAGAAATTAAATTAGAAGGAAAAGAATGGGAAACTTATCTTGATAAAGCATTTAAAAAGAAAAACAAAGATGTAAGAATAGACGGTTTTAGAAAAGGTCAAGCTCCAAAAGCAACTTATATTAAAAAGTTTGGTATTGAATCTCTTTATATGGAAGCTGTTGATTTTGCTATTGATTCAGCATACAAAAAAGCTCTAGAAGAGGCAAAAGTAGTACCAGTTATTGAACCTAAACTTGATGTTAAAGATATTAATGAAAAAGCTGTAACATTTATGTTTACAATTGTAACTAAACCAGAAGTTAAACTTGGTGAATATAAAAAATTAGGAATTAAGAAAGAAACTGCTAAAGCAACTAAAAAAGAAATTGATGAAGAAGTTGAACAACTAAGAAGTCAAATGGCTGAAATAGTTTTAAAAGATGCTAAAGAAAAAGTTGCAGAAAAAGATACTGCAGTAATTGATTTCAAAGGATATGTTGATGGAAAAGAACTTGAAGGTGGAAAAGGGGAAAACTTCCCACTTGAAATAGGTAGTCATTCATTTATTCCTGGTTTTGAAGAAGGATTAATTGGAATGAAATCTGGAGAAACTAAAACTCTTGATTTAGAGTTCCCTAAAGATTATGTAAAAGATTTAGCTGGTAAGAAAGTTAAATTTGATGTAACAGTTCATGAAATTAAAACTAGAAAACTTCCTGAACTTAATGAAGACTTCTACAAAGATCTTGGTTCTACAAAGATCTTGGTTATGAAGATATGAAAACTGAAGAAGAATTTAGAAAAGAAGTTGAAAAAGTTTTAAATGATAGAAAACAAAAAGAACTAGATGACAAATTCTTAGATGCATGTTTAGAAAAAGCTGCTAATAATATGAAAGTTGATATTAACGATGAAATTATCGATGATGAAATTCATAGAATGATTCATGACGTTGAACATAAACTTCAAATGCAAGGTTTAACAATTGATCAATATTATGAGTTTACTGGTTTAACTCATGAAAAAATGCATGAACAAATGCATGATGAAGCAGTTAAAAGAATTAAATATCGTTATTTAATTGAATGCGTTGCAGATGCTGAAAAAATCGACTTTACTAAAAAAGAAGTTGAAGCTAAAGCTGAAGAAATGGCTAAAAATTATGGAATTACTAAAGACGAACTATTAAAAGCA
>CADACC010000046.1:0-4996 GCA_902786275.1 uncultured Erysipelotrichaceae bacterium
TTACTTGATGCAAGCATACAAAATCCAGTTTGTCTTGTTGCATAAATATCTTGATGATCACCAAATATAGATAAAGAATGAGTTGATAAACTTCTAGCAGCAACATGTATTACTCCAGGAAGCATTTCTCCAGCAATTTTATACATATTTGGAATCATTAATAAAAGTCCTTGTGATGAAGTAAATGTAGATGCAAAAGATCCACTAATTAAAGCTCCATGAAGTGCACCTGCAGCTCCTGCTTCAGATTGCATTTCAACAACTTTTGTTTTTCCACCAAAAACATTTTCTTTTTCTAAATCAGAAAGTTTACTTACCTCAGATGCGATTGGTGAAGAAGGTGTAATTGGATATATTGCACAAACCTCACTAAATAATTGTGCTACATTAGCACAGGCTTTATTACCATCAGTTAACTTTATCACTTAGCATCACCCTATTATTAATTATAACAAAAAACATCTATAAATTATAGATGTTTATTTAAAATTTAAAACTACATATTTCTTTATTTTTTTCTCTTAGTTTTATTAACAGTTTTCTTTTTAGGTTTATTTACTTCCTTAACTTCTACATTTTTACTTTCTATTACAGGTTCCTCTACTTCTTTCTTATTCTTACGATGTTCAAATAAAATATCAGTTTTAAGAACAATGAATAATAATAAAATCATTAAAAGAATATAAATAACCATTGCTGATAAATCATCACCTAATATGTAGAAAATAGATACTGCAGCAAATAAAATATTAATCATATAAACAATTAATACTGAAAGTCTAGGTGAAAATCTCATCTTAAGTAATTGATGATGAAAATGTTCTTTATCAGGTTCAGTAATACCTTGACCCTTTAATAGTCTTCTAAATATTGATAAAGCTGTATCAAAAATTGGAAGAGCTAAAATAATAATTGGAATAATTAAAGATGTAAGAGTTGTTGTTTTAAATCCAATTAATGATGTAACAGCAACCATAAATCCCATAAAATTACTACCACACTGACCAACAAATGTTGATGCAGGTGGAAAATTATATACTAAGAATCCTAAAAGTGATCCAATCATAATAAGTGCAAGAATTATCTCAAGACCACCAAAATTACCAAGTAAATAAGCAACAATTGAAATAGTAATAAAATAAATAATACATATTCCAGATGACATTCCATCAAGACCATCAACTAAGTTAATTGCACTTATTAATGATACAATAAATAAAATAGATACAATATAAGCTACTATTCTTGGAAAAGAAAAATATAAGCTAAATAATGAAATATCAGTTAAGTATATTTTTCCATAAAATACTACAATACACGCTGCAACTATATGTGATAAAAATTGATATCTTGCGGGAACACCTTTTACATCATCGATAATTCCCATAAGCATAAGTACAAAACTACCTATTAATACTGATAGCATTTGTGGTGAATTGTCACCAAATAACATAAAACCTAGTAAAAATGATGCATATACTGCAAGTCCACCTAATCTAGGCATTACAACTTTATGTATTTTTCGTTCATTAGGATAATCTAGAGCTCCAATATGAGCAGCTATTCTTTTAGATATTGGTACAAATACTAAAGATGTAAAAAATGTAACCAATAATATATAAATAATGTTATGTCCATTTGCTTGTAACATATAACTATCACCTTGTAAAAATATTATACCCTATAATTGATAAAATGTCGAAATAAATAATAAGTTATTTTGCATATTTTCTTTATATACCTAAGGGGAACGTACGTTACCAAATATGCAAAAATATATAAAAAAGAAGTCTATTTAGACTTCTTTTTCTTCTTTTTTGCCTTTGAGTTATCATCAATTATTTCTTCTTCAACTTTATCTACATCAATTTCTGTAGTTTTAAGTTCTTTCTTATCAATTGATTCTTCTTTAGACTCTTTTATAGCCTCTTTTTTTACTTTATTAATCTTATCATTCTTAATAATATTCAATATTTTCTTATTTCTATGTTTAGAAGCAAGAATAATTAAGAATTCTAAGAAAATAACTCCACCTAGAATACCAAATATCATTAAAGATTTTTGATTATTATCTTTTATAACATCTACTGATTCATCATTATATCTTTGAACTGTATTATTTTTTAAATCAATTTGATATAAGTCTTTATCTCCAGTTGTAACATCAATACCATATACTAAAGCAAATTTAGATGATTTTTTTAATTTATAAACTTCTATTTCTTCTTCATTTATTGTTTCTTTAAATAATTTATAATTATCAGGAAGTTTAGACTTATCCATCTTAATTATATTTAAAGTAATACCTTTAAATAAGAACTCATAATATCTTTCATATTTACCATCATTATATTCAAATAAATATATCTTACCATCGGCATTTTTTAATCCAACTAAAGTTTTATTAAGCTTTTCATTATAAAATGCTGGAACAGTTTCTTCACCTATTTGAACGGTAGTTTCAGTAAAATTCTCTAGTTTAGTTAACTCTTGAATTTTTCTAACTACAGTATAGTCTTTTCCATCTACTTCTACATTTATAGGAGCAAATTCTTTAACAACTACATTTAATGTATAAGTTCTAGATGAACCAGATTCACTAGTTACAACTATTTCGAACTTATTATCTCCTTCAACTACATCTTTTTCACCAGTACCAGATAAAGATGCATAACCATCTTCTTTTTCAGCATTAATAGTTACTTTTTCAGTACCCGCTTCAAATGTAGCAGTATACTCTAAAGTATCTTTTTTAAATTCAGGAGTTATAGTTCCGTCTGTTACACTTAATGATTTTAAGTAGTTATTAGTAGATTTAGGTCTAGCAGCTACAACTGTGATATTTTTAGATCCACTCACATCCCTGTTAGATCCATCAGCATCAGTAATATCACCTGAATAAGAAATTCTAATAATACCAGTCGAATTGGCCTTACAAGTAACTGAAAAATTGACTGTTTTATTCTTTCCAGTACCTGAATCGCCAACCTCGTGGATAGAACAGCCATTAGTATTACCTGTACCATTAATTCTTATATCCCAAGAAGCGGCTGTAATTTTTACAGTTGCAGTAACATTTTGGCCCACCTCTATCTGGTTCTTTGCACTAATAGAAGAAGATGCAGCATAAACTTTTTCTATTCCAAAAATGCAAAATAATCCAAGTAAAAATATTTTAATTTTTTTCATAAAAATTCACCCTTTTTATTTTATAGTTTTAATACCTAATAGATGTTGCCTTACACCTAGTAAATCTGCTGAGTTTACTTTTCCGTCATTATTAACGTCTGCAGCTTTTTCGTAATCACCGGTTAATTTACTTGTACCAAGTAAGTGTTTTCTAATAGCAAGCAAGTCTGCAGAATTTATTTTTCCATCATTATTTGGATCTCCCTTTTTAACTGTAGGAACATAAACAACAGGTGTAGCAGTATTATTTCCACCACTATTGTTGTTTCCATTACTATTATTATTTGCAGGAGTTACATTTGAAAAATCATAACCAATAGAACCCCAAACAAGTCCTGCAAGTACTGGAGATTCTTCAGATGCATATGCTCCTATATTATAGAAATTATATAAACCCTTATAAGTTATACCTTTATAAGTAAATTCTTCACCAGTTACTGCTTTAGAACCAACTCCACCTTGTTTAACTACTTCTTGTTTAGATAAAGAAGCTAAATATACTGGATTAATATTATTGGTTATTGGTTCTACCAGCTTCAACAAATATTGAAGCATATGTCTGATTATCAAGTGTTGATGTACCACTCATAAAAGTACCATTAAGAACAGCTTGAACTGTTGCTTCAGTATATACATCACTATAATAAAGCTTTTCAAACTGAAGTATTCTTTCTTGATTAAATATAAAGTTTCTTGGGTCTAAATAGTACGCAGTTGTTGCCCAGTTAGGAGTATGCCATCCTTTTTCTGTTGATAAATCTGTACTGCTAAGATAATTTGAATTAGTGCTATCAATTACACATATCCATTGTTCATTATCAACAACATCACTAAAGTTTATATTTGTTTTAATTGATTCAAATACCCATGTTGGATGTTGTTTATGTATAAATCTTAATCTTCTTTTATAACTTTCTGGAAATCCTTGAGCATCAAGTTTAGCTTCAAATTCTTGATCTTCAACAATATCAAGACCTGTTACATCAAAATCAGTTCCAGGAAGTGCATAAGAATCATTCATATTATTATAAATAGGAATTGAGAAAGTAAATGCACTTTCAAGTATACCTGCTTTACTATAAGCATTATAACTTGTTTTAGCTTCACTCCAAGGAGCTCTTAAATTACCCATATATTGATGAGTATATAAATTCTTACTAGCTACATTAAACTTCTTTAAATAAGAAGTATATTGACTTGCATGTATATATTGAGAACCAATATATTTAGCTCCACCAACAATAGATTTCTTAGGAGTAGTCCATGGTCTTAAAAATATATCATTACCATCTATATAAATATATGATGCACAAACATATCCATTATTTCCACCATAAGAAATATTAAGCCATCCTGCTCCGCATCCTCCACCAGATGTTGTATTTAAACTAAGAACTTCAACATATGATCCTTTTTTTATCTCAGTATATATACCATATGAAATTGAAGGGCCTTTTCTAAAGTTTACACCACTTGTTACCATACCTTGGTAAGAAGCACTAACTTTATCCATAAATAAGAAAGCTATAAACATACTAAAAACAATTAATAATGATCTATTAATTAATCTTTTCATACTAATCAGCCTCCTCACCTATTTGACATAATTATATCGTAATTTCTAGATAAAAACATTACTCTTGCCTAAGTAAGGTATAAAGAAAATGTAAAGGTAAAATTAAAGGGTTATTATGTTTGTAATAAAAGTAATTTTAAGGTATAATTTATAAAGTAATATAGAAGGGACGCTAAAGATGAAAGTATTAATCAGAAAACTTAAGCGATCCAATAAAGTAGAGTTATCACT
>CADACC010000046.1:5008-6242 GCA_902786275.1 uncultured Erysipelotrichaceae bacterium
TGCTTCATTTAAAAACAATTGAAACAGGCATAAGAATTGCTTTAATAGTATTTTTTGGAATGTGGATGGCTTACTATATACTTGGTAACTTAATTAATCTTTTAATTAAGAAACATCATAAATTCTTTATTTTAGTCTTTTTCACAATAATATTTTCGCTTTCATTTAATGTGGCGTCATATTATATTAATGAAGTTTATTCAAGTTTAAAAAACTTTGGTGAAAAAGAAAAAATCACTTACGAGACAAATTTAGTAACACTATCAGATACTAAGTTTACAAAAAAATCTAAAATAGGTATGATTCAAAATCAAAAAGATATTGAAGGTCATATTCTTGCAGAAAAACTAATAAAAAAGGAAAACTATACTAATGAAATAGTTTCATATAACGATTATTATGCAATGTTTAATGCATTATTCGAAAAGAAAATAGATGCAGCTTTCTTATCAGCAAACTATATAACAATCTTCCAAAACGAAGAAGAATATGCTGATCTAGATCAAAAAACTAAAGTTGTTGCTAGATACAGCGAAAAAATGAAAAATCAAGATTTAGAGTTAAAGTCAGATAAGAAATTAACTGAACCATTTACTATGCTAATTCTTGGTGTTGATTCAGAAAAAGATGGATTAAATGCTAACGCAGCATTTAATGGTGATACTTTAATGATTATTACATTTAATCCTAAAACACTAAATGCAACAATGTTTAGTATTCCAAGAGATACATATGTTCCAATTGCATGTCGAAAAAATGCTGAAAATAAAATTAATTCATCAGCAGCCTATGGAACAAAATGTGTTATAGATACAATTGAACAACTAACTGAGATTAAGATAGATTACTATGTAAAAATTAACTTTAGAGGTGTTATTAATCTTGTTGATCAATTGGGTGGTATTGACGTAGATGTTCCTAAAAAATTCTGTGAATCTGATAGCTACAGAAGAGAAGGAAAATATGAGATATGTCTAAATAAAGGATATCAACATTTAAATGGTGAGCAAGCTCTAGCATTAGCAAGACATAGACACTCACTACTTCGTGGAGATATTGATAGAACTAAGAACCAACAAATAGTTGTTGAAGCCATTATGAAAAAAATGATAAAAAGTACATCATTTAATGACTTCAAAGAAATTCTTGATGCAATAAGTAATAATATTGCAACAAACATTGAAAGAGATCAAATATTATCATTCTATGATACTATTAAAAAAATGTTACTTAA
>CADACC010000047.1 GCA_902786275.1 uncultured Erysipelotrichaceae bacterium
GATGATGCAATCATTGATTGAATCATATTAGCAACTTGAGCAACTTGACCAAGCGGATGAGTAAACTGTTTATTATAAGAAATAAATGATTGAATAGATCCAACAGTAATCTTTCCTTTAATTGTATAATATCCACCTAGAAGTGCTATAACAGCATAACCAATATTACCAACAAAAATCATAATTGGATGCATTAAACCAGTTAAGAACTGACTCTTCCAAGCTGACTCGTATAATATGTCATTATTTTCTTTAAAGTTATTAATCATTTTTTCTTCTGCATTAAACACTTTAACAATAGGTTGTTCACCATACATCTCTTCAATGTTTCCATTTACTCTTGCTAAATAGTCTTGTTGGTTTTTAAAGTGTTTTTGACTCTTTTTACTAATTGATGCCATAATAGCAAGTGAAAAAGGAAGAACTAATAAAGATACTATTGTCATAACAAAATTAATTGAGAACATCATAACTAGTATTCCAATTATCATAACAACAGATGATATAACTTGTGTTGCAACTTGATTTAATCCTTGAGTTAAATTATCAACATCATTTGTAATAATTGATAAAACTTCACCAGTTGTTTTATCATCAAAATGTTTCATTGGTAATTTACCCATTTTTTCAATTAATCTTTTTCTAAGTTCATAACCAGTTTTTTGACTTACTCTATTCATTATTAATCCTTGAATAATTGAGAAAATCATACTGATAACATAAAGAACTAATAAGAAGATAATTATATTTCTAATCTTAGTGAAGTTAATTCCACCAGAACCAGAAAGTTTTCTCATGACTCCTTCAAATAATTCTGTTGTTGCATTACCTAATATTTTAGGTCCAACAATTGCAAATATTGTTGATCCTATAGCAAATGCTATAACAACAAAAATTAATTTTTTATAAGGACTCATGAAATCAAATAATTTCTTGACAGCAAGCTTAGGATTAGTAGCTCTATCAAGGCTCATTCTTTTACCTTTCATCGAAGCTCCTCCTCACTAAGTTGAGATAAAGCAATCTCTTTATAAACTTTACATGATTTCATTAAGTCTTGATGTTTACCAATACCAACTACTTTACCTGATTCAAGTACTATAATTTGATCGGCATCTAATACAGTTGATATTCTCTGTGCAACTATAAATGTTGTAGTTCCTTTTAAATTTTTCTTTAAACTACTTCTTAGTTTAGCATCTGTTTTATAATCAACTGCTGAAAATGAATCGTCAAATATAAGTATTTTTGGTTTAAAAGCTAGAGCCCTTGCTATTGCAAGTCTTTGCTTTTGACCACCAGATACATTTGATCCACCCTCAGATATTTCTTCTTTATATTTATTATCTTTTCTTTTAATAAATTCTGATGCTTGAGCTATTTTAGCTGCTTCTTCCATATCTTCATCAGATATTTTTTTATCAGAGAATTTAATATTTGATTCAATAGTACCAGTAAATAAGAAACCTTTTTGTGGAACATAACCAATATTTTCTCTTAAGTTATACATTGATAAATCTTTTATATTTATATCATTAATAGTAATTGATCCTTTAGTTACATCAAAGAATCTTGGTATTAGATTTATTAATGTTGATTTACCACAACCAGTTGAACCAATAATGGCTGTAACTGTGTTTGGTTTCGCTTCAAAAGTAACATTTTCAATTACATATTCATGAGCATCATGGTACATAAATGACACATCATTAAATTTAACAGTTAAGTCATCTTTCTTACTTAACTTTTTAGGGTTATCAATATCTTTAATTGATGATTCTTTATTTAATACCTCTACTATTCTTTTAAATGATACAATAGCTCTTGGTAAAATGATAGATACAATTGATATCATTAAGAATGAAATAATAATTTGAATTGAGTATGTTATTAATGCCATAATATCACCAACCTGAAGTGATCCAGCATCAACGCTTTTAGCTCCAAACCAAACAATAAATACTGCAATAGCATTCATAACAAATGACATAAATGGCATCATAAATACCATAACTTTATTAACAAATAAATTTATATTCATTAAATCTTTATTAGCTTTATCAAATCTTTTTTCTTCATGTTTTTCATTAGAAAATGCTCTAATAACAGGAATACCTGATATTATTTCTCTTGATATTAAATTAACTTTATCAATTATCTTTTGAATAATTTTAAATTTAGGAAATGCAATAACAAATAAAGTAATCATAACAACTAAAATTGTGAGTACTGCAACACCTATAAGCCATGCTAAACTACTTCCTGATACTTTAGCTAAAGCTCCAAATCCCATAATTGGTGCAAATATTACTATTCTAAGTAAAAATAGTAAAAACATTTGAACTTGTGTAACATCGTTTGTAGTTCTTGTAATAAGTGATGCAGTTGAAAACTCTTCACTTTCCTTTTTAGAGAATGTCATAATCTTTCTAACTAGTCTTTCTCTTAAACGACAAGAAAATTTAGCACTAATTATACTAGATAAATATGACACTCCAATTGCAATGATCATTAATATAAATGCAATAACTAACATTTTTAAACCAGAGATAAGCAAATAATTCATTTGCATCTTATCTACATTATAATTAATATTTTCATATTCTTTTGCTATAAAAGATATATTACTTTGTTTTTTAATTGAACTATTAACTTTAGTCATGCCCTGAGTAAACTTACCAAACTCTGCTTTAAATTCTTCTTCACTCATACTTTCAATAAGCATATAAATAGCATCACTATTAATAGGTCCTTCAAACATACTATCTTTAATAGTTCTTCCATTTAAACTATCAATAGATCCAACTATATATATTGGATCTGACAAAAGTTTTTCTAACTTTTTCTTATTTTTAACGTTCTTATTTAGTACATATAAATCATCATCTTTATGATAGTAAGATAGAATTTCTTTATCTTTATCAGTAAATAAAAGAATATGATTCATAGTATCTACAGATACTTTTTCATAAATAGCTTTTTCTATTCCTTTTTGCTGAATACCTGTATTAACTATATTAGCTGTATAATCAGGTAGTTTTAGTTCAAGTCTTGCTTGAAAGAATAAAAAAAGAATAGCTATTATAATAGGAACTAATAATGGTTTAAGTATTTTAAGTATTTCCTTCATTTTTTTCTATCCTCTCTAGGTAGTAATTATATAATAAATTATATTTATTATCAATTTAAAATAAGCCATAAAATGGCTTATTTTTATTTTTCTAAAATTATTGTAACAGGTCCATCATTTAGAAGCTCTACTTTCATATCAGCACCAAATATTCCTCTTTCAACGTGTATACCTTTACTTTCGCATTTATCACAAAAATAATCATATAAAGGTTTAGATATTTCAGGTTTAGCAGCATGAATAAATGATGGTCTATTACCTTTTGATGCATCTGCATATAAAGTAAACTGAGAAATTAGAAGGAGACTTCCACCAACTTTTTCTAAGTCAAAATTCATATAGTCATTTTCATCATCAAATACTCTAAGTTTAACAAGTTTATCTGCTAAATAATCACAAGTATCTTTAGTATCAGTATCAGTTATTCCAACTAAAACCATAAAACCTTGATCTATTTTACCAACTATTTTTTCATCAACTTTA
>CADACC010000048.1 GCA_902786275.1 uncultured Erysipelotrichaceae bacterium
ATTAAAAAAGTAGAATTGCTTACAAGTTTTATTGACTCACTGCCGGTTAATTGGTGGGAATAACTTATTTCAAGCTCTTCAGGGAGGTATTTTTCCATACAATCACAACCCTAAACAAGTGATAACTTTAATAAATTAATAATTTTAATAATAATTAGTAATACTTATAAAAATTCAACTATAAATCTTCCTTTTTCTGTTATATCATACAATCTACCTAATGAAAGTCAGGATTTAGTAGGTAAATTAACTCTTTTTCTCTTAACTGCCTTAGATATTTGCTAACTGCATTCCTATTAATTCCAGTTAAAATAGCTATTTGTGTAGGTCTTAATACATCGCCCTGAAATGATTTAAGCACTTTCTGTCTATTTGGGGATAATCTCATATATTCGATTAGGATTTTGGTTTTATCATCATGATATCACAAAAAAGAAAGAAAAAAGAGAAGAAATTAAACCATCTCTTCAATAATAGCTATTTCATCATCAGTTAATTCATATAGCTCATAAATAAGTTGATTGATTTTATCATTTGCTGTGTCTATTTGGTCTGATAAAACTCTTTCTTTATTTGGAGTAGTGGCCTGATCCTTTTCTGAAATTAAATACAACAAAGACTTTACAGATTCAATAATTTGAGTTTCTAATTCTTCATTTGGAATCTTTAAAGGAAGTTCTAACAAATTCCCTTTATTTATGGCCAAATATCCTCCACTTAGATGTTTATCTTTAAATAATTCATTAAAGTAATATGTGAAGAATTTACTGTTTAAACAACCTAATAAGAAGTATGGATTGAAATTTGCATAATCGTAAATTCCATAACATCCGACACCTAATGCTAAAGGCTCTTTTGAATAAAATGCTTCCAATCTCTTTGTCATACCTGCAATTACAATTTTCTCAGAACACCAAAAGTTCCATTTACTTTCTGCAATACTCTTTTTATTAAAAGAAATAAATGGATTAGTGTAAGTATCTTTCATATACCTTACATTAGCAGTATCCTTAATATAAGGGTCAATTGAACCACTTACTGCAAAAGGAATATCTCCCTCTTTCTTTTCATCTTCATCATGAATTAATGGTTTAATTTGTTTTGCTTGGAAACCAGTTGTTCCAGATGCTATTTTTATACCAAAATCCTTAAAAGTTTTAAAATCATGATTAAATGTCTTATTTTGTTCAATAAGGTTATTATTCCTCAAATCAGCCAACTTTTTAACTTCATATTTCTTAAATGATTTATTAGTTCTTTTATCAGCAACTATAATAATTGGATAAACACTTGCATTTTTAAACACATTAAATATAGATACATCAACACTTGAATATAATCCATTACTTACTAATACTTCAAATGTGTCCTTAGCATATTCCGAAGTTAAAAATTTATTTGGGATGATCCAACTATACATTCCTTTATCATTTGTCAATTCAACCCCTTTATGTAAAAAAGCAATATACAAATCAAAAGACCCTTTTAGATTGTAATTTTCTCTTAAAACTTCTCTTTCTAAACCATTCAATTTTGCATGAACTTTAGCAGATACATAAGGAGGATTTCCTATAACTATATCAAAACCTCCTTTTTCAAATATTTCCTGAAACTCCTTTTCCCAATCAAAAGGATTTAAATCTAAAATCTGATTTAAGTCTAAATCACTAACCATTGAATTATTAACTAAACTGTTTCCACATTTAATGTTATATGATAAGTTTGGAAGTACTTTTTCTTGGAATAATTTCTGTTGTTGCTCTAAAACATCTTTATTCTCATCTTCTAAAACTTTCAGAAGTAAAGACAATTTAGTTACTTCAACAGCATTTACATCGATATCTACACCAAAGATATTATTTGTTAAAATTCTTTTCTTTTCACGAATAGTTAATCGAGGAATACCATCTTTACCAGTATAATAAACATCTTTAGGAGTTTTATTTAGGTTGATATAGTATTCTAAGTGATAATCAAGCAATTTTTGATAGGCTCTTAAAAGGAATGAACCACTACCACATGCAATATCTACTATCTTCAATTCAGAAATTTGATTTGGAGTTTTGCCCTCAATTAACTTCCCAACAGTATTATCTACAATATAATCAGCAATATATTGGGGAGTATAATAAACCCCACCTGCTTTTTGCACTTCAGGTTTAAGTTCAACTCTTGCTTGGTGAGATTTAGTTAAACGGATTTGACTACCTAAAAAGTTTTCATAAATACTACCTAAAATCTCAGGACTAATAATAGAAAATTCATAAGGACTAAAAGGATAATATAAATTCTTAAATATCTCTTTAAATACTCCATCGTCTATATTAAGGTGTAATGTGATATTATCTACAAATTCAGAGTAGTCAGGAGTAATATTAAAGTGAAACAGACCACTATTATACTTTAAATCAGCTTTCTTAAATACTTCACAGAGTTGTTCATAGATATTCTTAGATTTCGCTAATTTATATAATGTTTTTTGTCTTTCTATCCCCCTATCTTCAGCCATTCTGAAAAATACTATCCTATCTATGATTAATTGGACTGCTAAATTAAGCTCCTCTATGGTTAATTCTTTATTCCTTAAAGCAATATTCCTTGCAAGTAATAATCTCCAGTTTTCAATGTCTTTTAAAAATTCACTATCTACTCGTGCAGTTCCTGTTTTAGAACCCACCTCAGAGCTATTGGCAAAGTCATCGAAAAATCCTTTCATGACTCCCTCTTTACTGAAAATAGTGTATATTTCTTCCCATTTATCTACATACTCAGTATATTTGTATTTTTTTACCCTACCAGCACTTGCAGGTAATTTTTCATCAGGCATCATCTTGGTTTCATATACCATTAATTCTTGAAAATCAGTTAATAGACATATTTCCAATTCAGCATTCCACCCATATCTACGAAGTTGATTTGCAGGTTTTGGATTATTTTCTAAGTTTACATGGGGAGCTTTTGCTTCAACAAAGAATATTTTTTGACCACCTATTTGGAAAGTATAATCAGGATTCTTACTTTTGCCTCCCACATCAATAGTTTCCTCTACTTTTACTTCTCGAAATACTGGTGAAAAACCTTGAGTATTATCAACATCCCAACCTAAAGCCTTAAAGAAATAATCGATAAAATCTTTTCTAACTTCTGCTTCTTTGTAAGTTTTTTTAAGATAATCCTCTTTATGATTGTCAAAACGATTGCATAGTTCCTTAATTTCTTGCTTACTTTTTTCAAATGCTTCTTTATCAAAGACTTCATTTAGCATAATAAATCACTTGCACTCTTAATTATGAAATACTTTGTTCCTTTATATTTATTAAATTATTTATATGATATGGGAATGATATAAGAAAGCTCCGAAATAAGCACTCAGAAAAAACAAAGCTATTTTCGGCCATCAGGTAGATATCAAGCTATTGACATTCCCTTAATGTCCTACTGTTTTTCAAAAAATTTTGGTCTTTATTAGCATTAGAATGTATAGTTGAGTATAGACTGATATAACATCATGTATCACGCTTCATGATTAAATTAAAAATTAAATAGCATAATCTTCAAATAATAGTATGCTATATAGAATTATATTTTATTTATTAAAAATATTTGGTG
>CADACC010000049.1 GCA_902786275.1 uncultured Erysipelotrichaceae bacterium
TTTTTAATTTCTTCTTTTTTATCATCATCATCAAAATCAAAAGGAAGTGAAGACTCTTTTACATTATTATCCATTTCATCAAGTAATTCATCTAAAGTCTTATTACCAAGATTCTTAGATGAAGTCTTAGCTTTTTCTTTTTCTCTTGCTTCTTCTTCATCTAATTCTTTAAGTTTTTTATCAATATCTTTCATCATTTGATCAATATCCATAGGTTTTTGTTGAGTAAATGGATTTGATTGAGGTTTTGATGCAAATGGATTTTGATTAAATGGATTACCTCCAAATGGGCTAGGTCCAAAAGGACTCGCACCAAATGGGTTAGGTCCAAAAGGACTCATTGGAGCCCCAGGCATATTTCCTCCATTTTCTTCCATTTGTTTTTGTTTATATTCAGTTACAAACTTTTTAACATCAAATAATTCAACTTCATTTTTCTTTCTATCTGGATATTCAGATAAAGGATACTCTTTACCCCACTTCATTTTAAAGTCAGGTTCAAGTTTAGTTTTAAATGGATTACCTCTTTGTCTAATAAGAAGTGTTTCAAACAATTTCATCTTTTGTAGATCAGTAACAGAAACTAAAGGACGAGTTGCACTCTTATCTTTTTCTTTTGCTTTTACTTCTCCACAAAGTTTACTTATTTCTTCAAGTGCTGATAACTCTGTACTCATAAGGTAAATTAAATTACCACAGTTACCCTTAATTGTATCAGCAACTTCTTTAGTATAAACACTATTAAGCTGAGAAAAGTTTTGAATTATAAACGTAAATCTAATTTTTCTAGATCTTGCAGCTGATACCATTGAATCAACATCTTTTAGTGGTGGCATATTTGCAAATTCATCTAGAATAAAGTTAGTTCTATAGTTAAGTTTTCCGCCATTTTCTTGAGCAACATCAATTAAAGTTTCATAACATTGCTTTAAGAAAATTGTTAAAAGTCCATGATATGTTTTCTTTTCATCATGAATCGTCATAAATACAGCAGTCTTTTGTCGACCAATGCTCTTCATATCAAAATCTGATGTAGAAAGCATTTCACTAATTGAATCACGAGATGAGAATATTCTTATCTTTTGTCTAAATGTAGATAAAATAGAACCTTTAGTATCTGTTGGAGCATTAATTGTATTACTAGCTAAAATATATGCGTTAGAATCTTCTCCTTTAGATGTAAAGTAATCTTGTAGAATTGTCTTAGGTCCAACTCTTTCTTCACCAAGTGCACTCATATAGTTAACAGAAGATATATTAACTTCTTTTGGTTTAGCATCCATAAATAAACCAAGTGTTAAACCTGAGAAATAGTCTGCAGCAGAATCTTCCCAGAATGGATCTGCTTTAGTATTTGGATCCTTTAAGATATTCATTGCAACGTCATCAAGTAACTCTAAAGCTTTATCTTTATTTCCATTATGGAAATAATTATATGGCATTTCAAGCGGATTCCAACAATTACCATGTTCAGGTTCACGGAAGTTAAGAAGTACTACATTATAACCTTTTTCTTTAAGTAGTGCTGCACTTTGTTTATAAATCTCACCTTTGGGGTCAGTAATAATCATTGATTCTTCATGACGAGCTAAAAGTTTAACCATAGGTTTAACAATTGTTTCAGTTTTACCTGAACCAGTAGAACCAATAATTAAGTTATGTGTTTCACCATTATCAACATATATTTCTTTACCATTATTTATAAGTGGTATACCAGCAGCTTGAAGTACATCATCTTTAGGATTACAAAGTTCGATATCTTTACCATTTATAATCTCTTTTTTGTCTGCCCACTGTGCATAACCATCAGAATCTTTAGATTTAAAATTAATAACTTTATCACCTTTTTTATCTTTACTAAATATATAAGAAGAAACCGATGTAAAGACTAATATTTCACCTGCAAAGAATAAACCAATAGTTACAGGTAAATAAGGCATGATAAATGCTTTAAATGGTAAAAGGCCATAAAAAGAACCATCATTTGCAAGTGATGTAAAATTAAGTACAGCTACACAACATAAATACAAAAGTAATATTGAGTAGCAGACAAAAATGATAAAATCCTTCTTTTCTACCTTAAATTTCAATTTATATTCCTCCAAGTATTAAATAAATAATAACTTAGTTATTATTTATATTTAATTCTTTTTTCTAAAAACCATTATACCAAATATTATTAGAAAAGACAAAAACAAACATAAGATAAATAATAAAGTATTATTCTTCTTTACATTTTCTTCATCTTTATTATTTTGAACACTATTTCTTTGATAAGTAGAGCTATTTTTTTTAGATTTTTTATAGTCTTTTTCTGATTTATCTGTATATTCAAAGATTATAGATTTGTTTTTAGGATCAGTCTTTTTAAATGTCCAAATATATGTATCACCATTAACTGCATCAGCGTTATGCTCAATTACATATTTAGTTGTAACAAACTTAATAGTTATTTCATTAAAGTTAGAATAATCATCAAAACATTTAAAAATATTATCTGTATCTATTCTGTTTGAATTTTTATTCTCAGTTGGAATAGCTTTATTAAAACAAGATTTAAATGTTGAAGATTTAATGTAACTAGTAAAATCACCATATTTGGCACTAACATTTAATTTATTATTCGAAACTCTATACTTATAAGTTTCAACATTACCTACTAAACCACCAGTTTCAATATCTTCTATATTTTCATCATCATAAATAGCTATTTTTTGATTATAACTAAGTATTCTGGAATCTTGAGAAGTACCATCAGGAGTAATGATGATATCTTCTCTAAATCCACGATCTATATCAATTGTATAATCTACTGAACAAGCTGTTAAAAATACTATAGATAGAAGTAAAACTAAATATTTAAATTTCATTTTTATCTCATCCTTCCAGCTTCAAATTTTTCTTCATAATCTGAAACAGCATTTTTTCTATAAGTATCCCCCATTAAATAAAGTGAATAATTAGTACTATTTAAATATTCAAGACCAACATCATTTATTTTTACACCTTTTCCTTGACCAGCAGCCTGAGCTACTTTATATGTTTTATTAGAAGAATTGTAGCTCAAAACAAGCATTACGTGTCCTTTATGAAGTAAAATATCTCCTGGTTCGGCTTGATCTCCATTATAAATAGAAGTTTTTTTACCCTTACTATAATAAGACTGAGAATCACCTTCTGAAATATTAACTCCACCAGTATGAATAGCCCAAGTTACAAAACCTGCACAGTCTAAACCAAGCCAACAATAGTTCTTATCATTTTGTGGAACATAATAACAATCAGATCCACCTACACGTTGTTTTTCACCCCACCATTTATTAGCTCCATAATATTTTCCTAGATTAGTATTATGATACTCTCCATTTGCATTACCAGCTGGTCCACTTTGACCACCAGCCCAGTAGTATGGCACTTTAACATTAAATTCTTGGTCTAACGTACTAATTAGGGTAACAGCCGCTGCAGCTACACCAGGCCCAGTTCCTGGACCATAAGACATAACATTATAAAGTATTTCATCATTCAAATTGTCAATTGATGATCCATGTTTTTTTAAGAACTCATTTAATATATACTCAAAATCTTTTCCTTCGGCTTTTGCTAAGTAATAAGCTCCCCACTGACTCATACCTTGTCCATGGAAATGTTTATTATAATAAGCGGCTGTTGAATCGGATAATCCATTACTTCTAGCCCATTCTTTTGGTATTTTTAATCCTTGTTGACATAAGATATAATTCTCGTCGTCTTCTCCACCACCACATTTTTCATTGGCTGCAAAAGCATCATATTGTGTCATAAAAATGTTATTATTCTTTGCAAGAACTACACCAGAAGTCTCAGTCGCAGCCTTCATATATTTAGTGTCCTCGCCAATTGCCTCAGGAATCATTTTAGAAACCTGATAATTAGTTCCATTACCTATATAACCTTGACTTTGCATATAATAAAGAGCGTACGTTCTAGCAGCAACAGCTTGAGCTTTCAAAGTTTCTTCAGATGATGAAAATTCTCCAACTTCAGCATATAATACACTAGCAACATAAGTATCAATATCTATATTTTGTGAATTGCCACTAGAATCCTTTAAAGTAATAAAATTTGAAAAATTATTAGGTAAATAAGGAAATCTAAATAAACCACCAAAGTTTTTTTGCAAGAAAAGAAATATAAACATAAGAGCAACAGCAACAACACAAATAATAAGTGCACCAATAAGGATTGATGGTAAGAAAGAAATTAAGCGTAACAAAATTCTTTTCTTTAAACCCTCAATATATAAGTTTTTTGCTCCCTCAAAATCTCCGTTCATTGCTGCATTAGCAACATTTACCTTATTTTGAAGATCTTTACCTCCAGGAGTTCGATTAAGAGTTTTAGTAGCTTTATCTCCAATTTCTTTGGTGGCTCTACCTCCAGAAATCTTATCGGCTTCCTTAACTCCCTTTCCAATACCTGCAGCAATAGGATTTCCAGATTTCTCAGCTACATCTGCTGCAGTTCTTGCAAC
>CADACC010000050.1 GCA_902786275.1 uncultured Erysipelotrichaceae bacterium
TTAACTGCTTTTTTAATAGATTTTCCGCATCCTAAGCATACATCTTGATCTTCTTTTAATTCAGATCCACAATTTTCGCAAAATTTTGCCATTTACTTCACCACTTTCTATATTCATTATAAAAGTTATAGAGTATAATTGCAAATCATTTTATCAATAAAACAACAAAAAAAGTCTGCATAGCAGACTTTTGAAACACATTGATATAAGTATATATTAACGTTTTGAGAATTGTGGAGCACGACGTGCTTTTTTAAGACCATATTTCTTACGTTCTTTAACTCTTGGATCACGAGTAATAAATCCATTAACTTTTAAAATATGTCTATAAGATGTTTCACTAGATGGATCAGTATTTGAATCAAATTCCATTAAAGCTCTAGCAATACCTAAACGAATAGCTCCAGTTTGACCAGAAAAACCTCCACCTCTTACAGTTACTTCAATATCAAATCTATTTTCATTATCAGTAACAGTTAATGGTTGTTTTAAATCCTTAACTAGAGTTGCATAAGGCATGTAATCATTAACATCTTGTCCGTTAACAGTGATTTTACCAGTTCCACCAACCATTCTTATTTGAGCGATTGATCTTTTACGACGACCTGTAGCAGTCCAAACTTGTTTATTAGCCATTGTTAGCCTCCCTATTTAACTTCCATAACTTCTGGTTTTTGAGCTTCATGTTTATGATCTGTACCAGCATAAACAAATAATTTCTTACCCATAGCTCTACCTAAAGCGTTATGAGGAAGCATTCCTTTAATTGCTCTTTCAACCATTTCTTCTGGATATTTTTCAATCATAGTCTTAGCATTACGTTCTCTAAGTCCTCCTGGGAATCCACTATGGTTATAATACATTTTGTCATCTAACTTATTACCAGTTAAAACAACTTTTTCTGCATTAATAACGATAACATAATCTCCACAATCAACATGAGGAGTATATGTTGGTTTATGTTTTCCTCTAAGAACTGTAGCAACTTGAGTAGCTAAACGTCCTAAAGTTTTACCTTCAGCGTCAACTACATACCACTTACGTTCAACTGTTTCTTTTTTTTGCATAAATGTACTCATATTTTTTTCCTTTCATTATCCGCTTTGTTTCAGCTTTCCCACGGCTTGGCAAATTAGATAAATAAAATGTACCGATTAAAATTATATGAAATAAGCCTTAAAAAGTCAATTAAAATATTAAGGTTTTATTAGAAATTTAGGGCTATTTTACATTTTAATAATATATTTTCAATAATGTTAAGCCTTTAGCAGGAGCTGTTGATAACATTTTATCTGTTTTTTCACCATTTAAAAGCCTAAATATATCTTCATTAGAAGCCTTCCCTTTACCTACATCAACTAATGCTCCTACCAGATTTCTTACCATATATCGGTAAAAACTCTTTCCATAAAAATGAATTGTTAAATGATTATTAAAATAAACAAATTTAATCTTATAAATAATGCAGGTATAATCATCTCTTATTCCACTGACAAAATTTTGAAAATTATGTACTCCTAAAAATAATTTAGATGCTTTTTTCATTTTAGGAATATCTAATTTATTATGATAATACATATAATCACTATTATATTCATCTTTATTAAATGTTATAACATATTGATAATGTTTCTTTTTAACAGAGAACCTTGCATGAAAATCATCACTAACAATCCTACACTTTTTTACATGAATATTAACAAGATTATCATTTAAAGTTTTCTTTAAAAAACTAGGCTTAAAAATTTTATCTGAATCAAAGTGCAAGCATTGTCCTTTAGCATGAACTCCTCTGTCAGTTCTACCTGCTCCTTTAATTAAAACTTCCTCATCAAATATTTTAGATAAGTTTTTTTCTATTTCATTTTGAACTGATTGAAGATTATTCTGTCTTTGAAAACCATAAAACTTACTACCATCATAACTTATAACTAAAAAATATCTCATACAAGTTCCCTATATACAGCCTTAATTACTTCGTTAACACTATAATAATCATCTTTTAAATAACCTTTTTTACGCGAAAGTAATACAAAATCTATCAGTTGATGTTTGTCATAATACTTATATATTTCTTCTTTATAAGCATCTTTTTTATCTACTCTTTTAATAAGACTTCCATTTTTAAAAATGTCATATTCATCAACTAAATCAAAACAAAAAGTAAAATCATTTGTTTTAATTGCGAAATCAATTCCATACTGCTTTGATAGCTTTCTTATAAGACGTTTAAAATATTCTCTCTCTTTATAACAAAGGCCTTTTTCAAAATGATCTAGAATTATTAAATCTTCCTTATTAAGTAAACTATTTACAAGTGACAACTTATTATATTCAACTGTAGATAAATTATTTGATTTTTTTAGCAAATAATCTTCAGATAAATTAACCATTTTTAAAGCTTCAATAATTTTATCCTTGTTAGTATATTTATTAATATGATCAAGTACATAAACTTCTTTTCTTTGATTTATAGTTGAATATTTATCTCCTATAACTCCAAAAACTTTTCCTCTTACTTCCATAAATCATTCACCAACTTTCTCACGTCAACATATGGTTTATCAATTAAACCATATGACTTTAACTGAAGTGATAAATCATAAATAACTGGAAGAGAAAAGCCTAATCTTTTTAATAACTTTTCTTCAGCTAAAACACTCTTAACTGACCCCTCAATTGCTACTCCATCTTTTGATAAAACAATTAAATAATTACTGTATATTACCTCTTCTATATCAGAAGTAAAATTATAGTATTTTAGATTCTTATCAAATATAGTTTTAAATATAATCTTCTTTCTATCTTCGCTTAAATATGAAAGAACATCATCAAAAATATAATCTTTTTCATCATTATTGTTTATAATTACAATTATTTTAAGATAAATCTGATCTTCAATAGGAAGAGTTGATAAATCAGCACTTATTAACTCATTTATTCTAAATTTAATTAATAATCTCATATCAAAATTATTTGCTTTAAGAAAATCACTAACTCTGACTCTTTCAGAAATAGTCTTAGAATTTATAAATATAAAATCTTTAGTATTAAGTTCACTAATAATTTTATTTTTAATTGATTCCTCATTAAAAATAATTGATGTTATATCATTATATAAAGTAAAATTATATTTTTCTATTGATAAACGTTTTTGCATACTATCACCACGCGAGAATATTATACTAAATGTTTATAAAAATAAAAAGAATTAATATTTAATACTAATTCTTTTAATTAACTCTAATTATTATTTCATCAGGCATTGAATATAAATATTTTTCTCTAGCGTATCTTGCTACATACTCGGGATTTTCAAGTTTTGTAACTTCTGCCTTTAAAGAAGCCTCATCATCAAGAAGAACTTTTTTTCTATCATTAAGAGTGTGTATTTCTTTATTATTATGCATTATTTGAACCCAATCAGAAAAAACACTTTTAATTAAAAATGC
>CADACC010000051.1 GCA_902786275.1 uncultured Erysipelotrichaceae bacterium
TTTCATTTTACTTCTCCACTTCCAGAAATAATTATATAATAAAAAAAATCATTAAACAACAAGAGTTTAATGATTTTTTAAGGTTTATTTAACCTTTTTATTTTTATTAACTACAATATCGTCTGATTCAACTTCTTTATTTCTATTTTCATCGATATTAAGTTTTTTACTAACTTTTTTCTTAATCTTTCTAAAATAAATTCCTAAGAAGGCTCCAATTGCAATACCTACACCAGCGATAATTTGAATAGTATATGTCATTACAGATGGATCAATATAACCAAATAACATTATTTATTATTTCTCCTTTCGTTTACTTTATCTTGAACAACTTTTATAATGTACTCTGCTCCTTTTTCAGCAGATTTACCTAAATTATAAACGTATTCTTTTGTAAATTTATCAATATCATTATAATACTTTTTACTATTTTTTAACATATCATTTATAACTTTATCAATAGTTTTAATATCTTTTAAATCAAGAGATTTTCCAAGTGAATCTCTAGCCCAAATATTAAATGGTTCAACACCAATATTTTTATAATTAGGATTCATAATTTTCATTGGTGTATTAATAAAGATTACTGGTTTTTTAGTAGTAAATGCATATTCATAAGCAATACCAGACCAGTCAGTAATCATAACATCAGCATCAAATACAGTATTATTTGATGAAAAATCTGTTTGAATTTCAATATTAGGATATTTCTTATATTGTTCTTTTAATTGTTCGAACTTTTCTTTCATATGTCTTACATGTTGAGGATGTGGTCTAACAATTACTTTATATTCTTCACCTTTAATATTATTTAAAACATCTTCTAAACAAAGATCAATTATATTATCTTTTTGCCAAGATGGTGCAATAAGAACAGTTTTTTGTTTTGATTCTTTCTTTTTGTTTTTATTATATTCATCAATCATATCGTCAAGCAATGAATATCCCCAGTTAAATATTTTTCTATTCTTTAAACAATATACAGCATTAGTTCTATCTGCTTCTTCTTTTTGATGCTTACCTGTAACAAATACTGTATCATAATGATTCATTGATTCTTCTCTCATAGTTAAATTTAAACTATCCATAGCATGAGGAACATAAATATATTCAATATCTTTTCTTACATAACTACGTTTAATATGATAATTTTGTAAATCTGGCATTGTCATAACAACAACATCAGCATCCATTTTCATCATTAAAGTAATTAATTTCTTTTCTTCTATATAGTAAGCCTTAATATGATCATTTTGTTTTTCTAGTTCAAATATTTTATCATTATAATCACTAGTAATATAGTGAATTGTTATATTAGTATTTTCAAGGATGTATTCAATCATTCCTTTATAATACTTATAAAAACCATTACTTTCTGAATAAAATACTAATTTTTTATTTACTATTTTAAAGAATTTTTTATAATCTTCTTTTTCTTTTTTAATTTGTTCTAAGCTTCTTTTACCCTTATCCTTATTTAGATTATTAAGTTCATTTAACTCTTTTCTAGTAGCTTCAAGTTCTTCATAATCTACATATTTTTTAGGATTTATAAATATATTAAGAAGTATTTGCTGAACAACTGCAAGTAAATTACTTATAGTCCAGTAAAGTGCAACTCCAGCAGCAACGAACATACCTAAATATAAAGATAAGCCAACAGAAAGTATTAACATACCATATTTATTAGCATTAGATTGCTCAGCTTGTAAAACATTAATCTTATTTTGACCAATACATAAAACAAGTGCACTTAAACCAGCAATTAAAGGTACTAATAAAGCAAGTCCTTTTTCAACAGCTGCTACCCAGCTTAAATTAAATCCAAAGAAAGATAAATTTAAGTCTTTAACAGTATTTATTTCTTTATTAGTTAAAACTTCATTATATTTATCTACTTTACCCTTTTGAATGTCTTTAACAATCTCTATTTCAAGATCTGATGCTTCTTTATTCAAATCTTTATGATTATTTAAAACAATCTTAGTAGCACTTTCAATCTTTTTATCACTAATCTTAGTTAAATGTGTAAGTGGATGATTAATAACACTTACAAGACCTAGTAGTAATATAATTTGTACTACAAGAGGTATAAGTGATGATAATGCATTATATTTTTCCTTTTTATATAGTTCTGAAGTTTCTTCAGCAATCGCATTATTATCACCAAAATAATTTATCTTAATTCTATTAATTTTAGGTTGCATTTTAACCATCTTAATTGATTCTTTTTGAATCATTATAGATAGTGGTAAAAGCACTATTTTACTTAAAATAGTAAATAGAATTATTGCTATTCCATAGTTATTAAACATATTGTAGCAATAATGCATTATGTAACCTAACCAATTTACAAAAAACATCTTATCACTTCTTATCCTTTACTTATTTATTATATTATAACAAATGAATGTTTAGTTCTCAAATCTTTAATAAAAATATTGTCATTTAAAAGCTTAATAGCCAAATCTGTTGAATTAACATCACCTAGATCAATTAAAACATAGTTAGCTTGAGAATCATATACAGTTCCAATATTAAGTTCTCTTAAAGCATTTATAAATCTAGTTCTTTCTTCAGCTATTTTATCACAAGCAATAGCATAATCTTTTTTATAAAGATTAGCAATTTGTAAATAATACTCACCTATTGAGTTAATATTCCAAACAGGTAAATTTGTTTTTAAAACACTTAAAACATCCTCATTACTTGTTGCAACAACTCCAAGTCTAAGACCAGGAATTCCGTATGACTTACTAATTGATTTAACAACAATTAGATTTCTATACTTATCTAATATATCATCTTTAATTAATGTATATCTTTTATCTTTATCAACAAAATCAATAAATGATTCATCAAATATTATAAGGCTTCCTTGTTTTTCACACTCATCTAATATTCTTATAATATCATCATACTCTATAAATGCTCCTGTTGGATTATCAGGATTAACAATACAAATAATATTATTATTTGGTATATTAGCCATGATTTCATCAACATTAAACTTATATCCGTTTTTACTTTCATCATATATATTAGGTGTACAATTTCTAAAACATCTAACATATTCATTAAATGCTGTTTTACATACATACATATCTCCAGATAAAGTACCACCAAGTATATTAATAAGTTCAGCTGCTCCATTACCTACAACTATATGATTTTGATCAATATCACCAAATAGTCTAGCAGCATTTAATGCTTGTACATATTGACCAGATGGATACTGACTAATAAGTTCTGGTAATGAGCATTTGATCTTATCATACATCTCTTTTGGAGGATAATATGGATTAACTAAATAACAGTAATCTTCTAGATTTTCAAATCTCCAATATCCACCAAATCTTTTTTGCATACTTACAAGTTTATCTTTACCTTCTGCAAATAAAGAATTAACGATATCAACATCTTGAGCATCATCCATTTCATACCATTTAACATCACCAATATCTAAAGCTTTTAAATCACTTCTAGATAAGTGAGCTATTATTTTAAGTATTAGTTCATAATACTCATTTTTACCATAAGCCTCAATATAAGCTTTTAAAAATGGAATTATTTGTTTTTCAGAAAACTCTTTAGAGAATTTATAAATATTTACTGTTTTATAGTATTTATCAATTTCTTCGTAATTAAAATTGCTTTTTTCAATAAATTCAGTAATTGAATCGTTTTCTCCAATTTTAATTACTGTTCCATCCATCCATTGCTCATACTTAGCAACAGTTACAGCATTTTTCTTTTCTGAATCAACCAAATCTTTTATTAGTCTTGGCTCATATATTAAATCAGACTCTAAAAGAATAGTGTCATCTTCTGCTAATACATCTTTACCTAAGAATAAAGAATAAATATTGTTTGTTTTATCATAAACATCATTATCAATAAAATGAAGTTCCATTTCCTTTATTCTTGGATTATCACACTCTTCAGTTAAAAATTTCTTTAAATTATCCCCTTTATATCCTACAACAATATACATTTTTGTAACTCCAGCATCTAAAAGAGCTTCAATTGATCTTTCAATTAAAGTTTTACCTTGGATTTCAAGCATACATTTAGTATTATTCTTAGTCATTTTTCCAAGTCTTTTACCCATACCTGCAGCTAGCATTAATGCTTGCATAGAAATTCACCTCAGATAAGTGTAATTATACCACCTAATATTTAGATAATCTAGCATATTTTAGGGAAATTATAATTTAAAACAAATAAAAAAAAGAAATATTTACTATTTCTTTAATTTAGAACAAACAAAACAATATATTTTAAGTAAAGATTTATGTGATTTTATGAATCTTTTTAATCTTGTTGTTCTCATCATATATTCACATTTATTCCATTTAGAATCAAGTTTGTTAAGCATTATAAATGCTTTATCAATAAAACTATTCCTTACATTTGAATTTTTAATATAACGAAGTTGAATAATATAGTCAGTTACAATCATAACAATTAAATTAACTAATTCATCGTGATATATATCATCTTTTAATTCACTAATAATTATTTTAGATATTTCAAGTATATCATGAATTTTCTCATCTCGAATTGTTGTTTGACTATTACCATGAATTACATAATACGATAATGGTTTATTTAATTTAGATACTTTATTGGCATTTTTAAGTGCTTTAATAACAAACGGAGCATCCTCATATTTTAAATTTTCTTCAAATGAAATGTTTTTTAGTAATGATTTTTTATAAATCTTATTACATGGGCCTAAATTTACACAATTTATTATTTTAGGATTATCATAAAGATTTGATGATTTAAAATAAGGAATTTTGATAATTTCAAACTTGCCGTCTAAATCTTTATAAAAATCACTTATAACTAACTCACTATTAGTTTTAAGTGCATAATTATATAATTCTTCAACACAGTTATTTTTAATATAATCATCTGAATCAATAAACATAAGGTATTCACCTTTAGCTTTTTTAATACCTAAGTTTCTCGTTGAACCAATGCCTGTATTTTCTTTCTTAATATAAGTTATTCTTTTATCGTCATAAGATTTAATAATAGATTCACTACCATCAGTAGATCCATCATTTAATATAAGAATTTCAATATCTTTTTCAGTTTGATTAATAAGTGAGTCTATACACTTTGATAAATATTTTTCTGTATTATAAACAGGAACTATTATACTAACCTTTACCATAATAATTAACCTCTATTAATATATCTAAAGAAAAAATATGAATTTAACTTAATTAAGAAACATCTTATCTTACTTCTTAAAGTAGTTCCCTTATAATGCTTAAAACATCCTCTTTTCTTTAGGATTTTATTATATTTTTTATAATCTCTATATTTTAAAGTAGTTGAATAATAAACAAGAGAATTATCTAAAAAATCAATTACATTGCTAGAATCTTTAATATTATTAAGTTCAAGTTTTAGATAAGTTGCTTGTTTAAGCATATCATCCATTTTTTTAATCTTTTTTTGATAATCATTATTATTCATTAAACTATTTTGTCTTTGAACATAGTTATACCCAATAAATGATATTGATTTAACTTTTTTAGCAGATGCAATAATTAAAGGAGTAAGTCCGTAATCTTCAGCTAT
>CADACC010000052.1 GCA_902786275.1 uncultured Erysipelotrichaceae bacterium
ACTCCATAAATAACACCTTTAATAATATTCCTCATACTTATATTAATATGAAATATTGTAAATAATTATTATTTTTACATAATTTATTTGATTTTTTATGATTTTATGCTATACTATTTAAGTAATTTCAATTACATGCGGGTGTAGTTTAATGGTAGAGCTTCAGCCTTCCAAGCTGATAACGTGGGTTCGATTCCCATCACCCGCTCCAAATAAATATAAAGCACGTCAGAAATGACGTGCTTTTATTTTTTTATATAATCAACTTGTAACAATAAAAGATACTATTCTACTGTACTTATATGACTTTTTGCGTTCAAACTAAAGTCTGCTATATTTTTTCCTTGAATAAATAGTGGATAAGCCGCAGCTCCTATCATAGCAGCATTATCAGTACAATAAAGCATTCTTGGAACGCATAATCTAACATTGTATTTATCAGTTACTTTCTTTACTTCTTCTCTTAAATACATATTAGCAGATACACCACCAGCTAAAACTACCATCTTGTATTCATTTTTTGATAAAGCTAAATCTATTTTTCTAGTAATTTCATCAACAGCATAGTATTGAAAACTAGCCGCAAGATCATTTATATTTATTTCTTCATTACGTTGATTCATATTATGAACTAAATTTATAACACTACTTTTAAGTCCACTATAACTAAAGTTAAAAGAATCATCATTTACTGGTTTTCCAAGCTCGTAACATACGTTACCATCTTTAGCTAATTTCTCTACATTTGGTCCACCAGGATAAGGAACATTCATTACTCTAGCAACTTTATCATACGCCTCACCAATAGCATCATCTAAAGTTGAACCAAGTAGCTTAAATTTATAATCTCCAGTCATTTCAACTAGCTCAGTATGTCCACCAGACACCACCATAGCTAATAGTGGAAACTCTAAATTATCTTCTATATTATTAGCATATATATGACCAACCATATGATTTACTTTAATAAGCGGTTTTTTATAGATAAAACTCAATGTTTTTGCAAATTCTATTCCAACTAATAAACCACCCATTAAACCGGGAGCATATGTAACTGCAATAGCATCAATATTCTTTAAGTCAAACTTAGTTTTATTTAAAAGTGATTCAAGGACTAACGTAATAGCTTCAGTATGCATTCTGGATGCAATTTCAGGTACTACACCACCATAAAGGGCATGCGTATCCATTTGTGTATAAACCTCAAGACCGATAACTTCTTTACCATTTTTTACAATGGCAAGAGATGTTTCATCACATGAAGTTTCAACAGCTAAAATATATACGTCCTTCATTAGAATCACTTCCTTTCCATAACTATGGCATCAACGCCGTTATAATATCCTTTTCGAATATTTATTTCTCTAAATCCTAGTTTATTATAAAGTCCAATTGCAGCTTTATTATTAACTGAAACTTCCAAAATAATTCTTTTTCCAAGATTATTATGAATAACAAACTCAACAAGTCTTTGTCCATAACCTTTTCTTCTATATTCTTCATCAACAACAACATCAATAATATCAACTTCATCAATTAATTGTTGAATATGTATAAAACCTATTATACTTTTATCAACAATTAATACATAAGTTAAATTGACACCTTCATTTAAAGAAGAATAATCATACAAATTATCAAAATTAGCATTAAGTTTTAAACCTAATCTTTTTACACATTCCACATTATCTATAGTAAGTTTTTCTATCATTTCAAAACCTCTATTTGCTTAATATAAAGTGGATTAACTAAATGTGGATTAACATATTCTTTGCTAGATGCATACTTAATAATCTTTTCAAAATCTATAAGTACATCATTATACACATCTTTACCCATATACTTTTCATCATATTCTTTACTTGAATAGTATTTAATGTTATCAACATCAGTTATACTATTTATTTCACAAACAAAATATCCATTCTTTTCTTTAGAAACATAAACACCTAATTTAGAATCATTTGAATAAAATAACATTTCGATTGAATTAATCATTTTAATAGGTATATTAAGTGTGTAAGCCATAGTTTTGGCTATTACAACGCCTATTCTAACTCCAGTAAAACTACCAGGTCCTATATTAACTAATATTTCACCTAAATCCTCGGGATTTATTTTAAACTCAGTTAAAAGATCAATTAAAGACGGCATAGCTATCTCACTATGCCTCATATTACTTTCAAAGTCTTTAAAAGATAAAACTTTCATGTCTTTATATAATACAAAAGACACCTTAGTGTCATGTGTATCGATTAAAAGTGAATACATATAATCACTTCTTTCTATAAAACTGAAGAACAAACCTCTTCATATTTTTCTCCATGTGGAACTAATGTTAATATTCTAGCATTTTCTCCAGCAATTTGGAAGTTAATATCAAGTCTTTCCTCTGGTAATATATCACTAATTAAGTCAGCCCATTCTATAATTGTTACGCCTTTTCTCTTAAAATAGTCTTCAATTCCGATAGATTCATAATTATCTTCAACTCTATAAACATCCATGTGATATAGTTCCATCTCACCATCCAAATATTCTTTAATTATATTAAATGTTGGAGATGTAACGTCATCTTCAATGCCTAGGGCTTTAGCAAAAGCTTTAACAAATAATGTTTTTCCACTTCCAAGCTCCCCATTTAAGCATATAACCATACCTTCAAATTTTTCGCTTTCGATGTTTTCAGCTAATTCTCTTGTGTCATCTTCTGATCTTGAAGTAATTTTATAATCCATTTTTATATCACCTAAACTAATTATATCAAACGTAAATATATATATAAATAGGAATACCTTTAAATATTGTCAACATTTGATATAAAGGTTAAAAATATTTAAAAATATTCCTAAATTAAAGCAAAAAAAAATATTGGCAACTACCTATTTTCGCATTCACTATCGTCGGCGTATAAGTGCTTAACTTCTCTGTTCGGGATGGGAAGAGGTGTATCCACTTAGCTATCGTCACCAATAAAGGATTTTGTCCTTTAAAAACAAGATAATGCTCTCATACAATAATAATTAATTAAAATAAATAAGTTAAATCCTCGATCTATTAGTACTAGTCAGCTCAACGTATCACTACGCTTACACCCCTAGCCTATCAACCTAGTAGTCTTCTAGGAATCTTACTTCACGAAGAATGGGAAAATTCATCTTGGAGGAGGCTTCCCGCTTAGATGCTTTCAGCGGTTATCCCGTCCATACATAGCTACTCTGCACTGCAACTGGCGTTACAACAGATACACCAGAGGTATGTCCAATCCGGTCCTCTCGTACTAGGATCAGCTCTCCTCAATTTTCCTGCGCCCACGACGGATAGGGACCGAACTGTCTCACGACGTTCTGAACCCAGCTCGCGTGCCACTTTAATGGGCGAACAGCC
>CADACC010000053.1 GCA_902786275.1 uncultured Erysipelotrichaceae bacterium
TTGAACAAATATCACTATTCTAAAATGATCACAATATTAAGACATTAAGAGAATGTAAAAATTCTCTTTTTCTATGATAAAATATTATATAGATATATTTATGCTACGATAAGTAGCATAAATGTAAAGTAATGTTGCTGTTTATAATTGAAACATTTTAATAGAATTAAAGTCAGAAAGAAGGAAAGATTATGACATTAGGTCAAAAATTGAAAGAGATAAGAAAGAGATTTGGATTATCTCAAGAAAGTCTTGCTGAAATAATGAATGTTTCAAGACAAGCAATAACTAAATGGGAAAGTGATGAAGGAATTCCAGATGTATCTAACTTACAGGAATTATCTAAAGTATTTAACTTAACTGTAGATTATTTGCTTAATAATGATAATTCACTTCCAGCTTTATCTATGGAAAGAGAATTAGATAAAGATAAATATGAAATGAATCAAAAAGGATATATTAAGGTAATTAAAGATAATTATGCTGAACCTTGGGAAGTTTATTCATTAAGAAGAAGTAAAAAGCATAGTAAGCTTGCCTGGATAATAAGTGACTTTATAGTTGGGGCAGGACCTATGGAAGCACTTGATCAAATAGATGATATGAGCCCGTATTTTTTAGTAAAAAAAGATGGCTTAAAACTACTAGTAAATATTCAGAATTATATTTTAGAAGTAATAGAATTACCGGAAAATACAAATGATAAAAAATTTACATATGGTAAAAATAAATTTTCTGTTTTAAATAGGATTTCATAAAATGTAAAAACTAAGTTATACTTAGTTTTTTTATGTTAAAATATAACTGGAAGTTTAATTTCTTATTTGTCCTTTTTATTAACCCTAGTTTTATTTCCTGTAAAAAACTATGAATTAATTATATGATTTATGCATGAAAGGGAAGGAAAATATTATGAATCAAGAAAAAGTAGGTAAATTTATTGTGATGTGTCGTAAAGAAAAAAATATGACACAATCAGATTTAGCGGAAAAATTAGGAGTTACTGATAAATCTATAGGTAACTGGGAAAATGGTAGAAACATGCCAGACTTATCTTTATTTAAACCACTATGTGATGAGCTTGGTATTACTATTAATGAACTATTAAGTGGAGAAAAATTAAAGAAAGAAAAATATCAAGAAAAGTTTGAAGAAAATATTATTAATACTATTGATTATTCAACTAAAAGAATAAATATTATTAGAAATAATTTAGGAATAGTATTATTAGTTTTAGGTGTACTTATATCTTTTCTTGCTATGACAATGTTTAGATCAGAAAGTTCATGGGGAAGTATATATTCTGTATTTGGATGTGTGATTTCTATGATAGGTGTTGCTAAACTAACTAAAAAGTTAAAATATACTAAAAGATTAATTATATGTTTTAGTTATTTTGTTTTATATCTTATTGCATTATTTTTAATTGATTATATAAGTGTTGTATCGCTTAGACAATTACCAAGATTTTGCACTATAAAAACTGGTAATGAATATGTATATGCTTGTGAGAATCCTTTTTATAATGTATATAGAGTTAATAGTAATACTAAAAATGAATACGTAATTATTGATACTAAAAAAGAATATACTATTGATACTGTACCAGTGGTTCCATTTAATAGAAGTAAAGCTGGCATTGATAATATAATTAAATATAAGAATAAATATGTAGGTAATAATAGTAATGATGGAAATTTAATAGCATCACTACCACTTTCTGAATATGGTTATGTATTTGAAATAGATTCTGAGAATCTAGGTTTAACAATTGATTATCATATAACAGATTGGTATATAAATGAAAACTATTATCTAGAAAAAAGTATTGTATATAATTCAGTATCTATATTTGCTTTAATTGATAATGTTAAATATATTAAATTTAATTTTAGTGGTAAATCTTATTTAGTAACTAGAGAAAATGTTATAAATAATTTTCCAAACTATAATGATATAGTTAATGGTGGAATAGATAAAAAAGCCTTTAATAAGTATTTAGAGAGTAAAATTAATGATACAGATTTTATAGATTTATGTTACAATAAATTTGTATCTTAAATGTTACTTGGAGGGTTTTGATGGCAGATTTAAATACAATGATTTCAGATGATGTTCAGCTTTTTGATAATGATGTAGTTGAAGAACATTATTCAGATCAAATATTTCTTAAAGATGAGATGTACAATGATGTAATGGTTGCAATGTTTTTAAGAAAATTTCGTGATAAATTTGCTACAATGAAAGAACCAAACTTCTATATTGTTAAAAGAAAACATGATAATGCAAATGGTACAATGATTTGTAAGAGTGAATATGATTTTGAACATCGTTTTTCTGGTTTTGAACTAATAAGAAGATTAAATACTGGTTCAGCTAGAAAAAGAACTGGTAATCATCAATAATTTATATATATTAAACTAGGATTAATGTAATCCTAGTTTTTTATATTGTATATTTACAATTTATCGAACATATGTTAATATATATCTTAACTTTTTTAAGGGGTTTTAGTATGAAAATGATATTAAAAGAAAGTATAGATAGTTGTAAAGCTTATGAATCTGGATTAAATCCTCAAAGAAGAACTACATGTATTTATCCATTTGCTACTGAAAATATTGGTGGATATATAGGTGAGTTTAATTTAGAAAATAAGTCTTTATTAACTGTAGGTTCTTCAGGTGATCAAGTTATTAATGCAGCTTTATATAGCTGCCATGATATAACTCTTTTAGATGTTGTTCCTGATACAATGTACTACTACTATTTAAAAGTAGCTGCACTATTAACATTATCTAAAGATGAATATTTAGAGTTTTTTAAATATTATTCAAATAATGGCCAAGAACGTAATCATAATACATTTAATATGGAATCTTATAGAAAATTAAGAGATACTTTAAAAGTTTTAAATAAAGATGCTTTTGAATATTTTGATACTTTATTTTCAAAATTTGCTGGTGAAACAATAAGGGTTAATTTATTTCAAAGGGATGAAGAAAATAAAAGAGTTATTGAAACTATTAATCTATATTTAAGTAGTAACATTTTATATGAAGAAGCTAAAGAAAAAATAAAAGATATTAATCCAAACTTTATGTGCGTGGATATATTTAAGTTTTCTTCGGATAGAAAGTTTGATAATATATGGCTTTCTAATATTGCTACATGGCAATCTAATTTTAATTCAGTTATAAAGTTAGTAGAAAGAATATATCCAAGTTTAAATGATGAAGGTAAATTATTATTATCTTATTTATATTCATCAGGTATAAATGCTTCATATGATCAAACTAGAGCTCCTATATATAACTATGAAGAAGTTAAAGAAAAACTTAAAGATTAT
>CADACC010000054.1 GCA_902786275.1 uncultured Erysipelotrichaceae bacterium
ATGCATGACTTCTTAAGTTTCCGCTTAATGGTTTTTTCTTTGTTACTTTTGTTGCCATAATATGCCACCTCCAATTAATTACTTAAAAACTATACCAAATTGAAGCGTAAAAGTCAAATAAAATAAGGGTTTTATTAGTTTATTTAGGTATTATTATATGTTATACTTTCATTAAGGGTGGGTTAAAGTATGCAAATGCCAATTAAAGTAACAACTGAATATACTTTACTTTCAAGTTTAATCACTATTGATAAACTTATTTTTGCCTTGAATGAAAGAAATATAAACGTTTGTGGTATTTGCGATAATAACCTATATGGATCTTATTTATTCTATAAAAATTGTAAAAAAAATAATATTAAACCATTAATTGGTCTAGAAGTTAAAGTTAATGATTTAATAGTGTATTTATATGCAAAAAATTATAACGGATACAAATCATTATTAAAAATTGATTATATTAAACAAGAAAGAGAGTTATCAATAATTGATATTCATAGGTATTCATCTGATTTAATAATACTAATTCCATATGAATCTAGAGACTTAGCAAAAGAGTTTAAGGATGAAGATTTATATGTAACATATAAGAATAAAGATGAAAAAAAGAATATTTTATTAACTAGTTATAAGTATTTATATTTAGAAGATATAAGATTAATAAATAGTGATGACAATGTATATTTGAATTATTTAAATCTTATTAAGAATGGTAAAACTAAAGAAGAATTAAGTAAAATAGAGTATGCTTCTTTAGATGAATTTATAAAAAATAATGAAAAAGAATATGAAGAAGAATTTATAAATAAGATAGATATTCTTTTCCCTGAAAAGCCAAACTACTTACCTAAGTATGAAATTGAGGAAGATCCATTTAAATATCTAACAAGTTTATGTTTAAAAGGACTTAAGAAACGATTATTTAATGAAGTTACTGATAAGTATAAAGAAAGACTTAACTATGAACTTAAAATAATTAATGATATGGGTTTTGTTGACTATTTTTTAATAGTTTATGATTATGTTTTATATGCAAAAAAACATGATATTGGAGTTGGCCCAGGAAGAGGTAGTGCAGCAGGGTCTCTTGTTAGTTACTGCCTTGGAATAACTGATATAGATCCATTAAAATACGATTTATTATTTGAAAGATTTTTAAATCCAAATAGAGTAACTATGCCTGATATTGATATTGATTTTGAAGATGAAAAAAGATATCTTGTTATTGATTATGTTAAAAGTAAATACGGTTCTGATAATGTAGGACTTATTATTACATTTAGCACTCTTAAATCAAAACAAGTCTTAAGAGATGTTGCTAGGGTATTAGAAATTGATAGTGATAATTTTAATAAATTATCTAAATTAATTAATGCTGATAATGATTTAAAAGATAATTTAACAAATGAAGTAAAAGAATTAATAAAGTCTGATAAGGATTTAACAAAACTTTATAAAATTGCAACAAAGTTAGAAGGACTTAAAAGACAAACATCAATTCATGCAGCTGGAGTTGTTATATCAAGCAGTAAGCTAAAAGATATAGTTCCAGTATTAAAAACAACTAATGAATTAATAATTGGTTTAACTATGGATCAACTTGAAGAAAATGGTTTACTTAAAATGGATTTTCTTGCTTTAAAGAATTTATCAACTATTAAAGAAATCGTTAAAAATATTAACCAAAAAGATAATTTAGATTTAAAAACAATACCGCTTGATGATGCTAAAACATATAAGCTTTTAGCTAGTGGTAATACAAGAGGAATATTCCAGTTTGAAACAAATGGTATGCAAAACTTACTTCCTAAATTAAATCCAACAACTTTTAGTGATTTAGTAGCAGCAGTTGCACTTTTTAGACCAGGACCAATGGATAACATAGATCTTTATATAAAAAATAAAAAGAATCCACAGCAAATAAAATATCCACATGAATCACTTAAAGGTATTTTAAAAGAAACATATGGAATAATTATTTATCAGGAACAAATAATGCAAATACTTCAGCTTATGGCAGGTTATTCTTTTGCTCAGGCAGATGAAATCAGAAGAGCAATGAGTAAAAAGAAAGAAGAAATAATTTTAAAAGAAAAAGATAATTTTATAAAATCATCTATTAAAAATGGCTATACAGAAAAAGTAAGTGAAGATGTATATAACTTAATTTTAAAGTTTGCAAATTATGGTTTCAATAAAGCTCATAGTGTTTCATATTCACTAATTGGATATAAGATGGCATATTTAAAAGCAAATTATCCAGATAAGTTTATTGTAAGTAATTTAAATATATTTGGAAAAGCTCAGATTAAATGTAAAGAATATTTAAATGAAGCCTTAAAATATCATTTAAAACTGTATAAACCACTTATAAATCAAAGTACTAGTGAGTTTATAAGTAAGGGTGCAAATATTTTACTCCCATTTAACCAAATAGTTGGAATTACTGAAGAGTTTTCAAACGCTATTGTTGAAGCAAGAAAAGATAAAGAATTTGAAAATATATTTGACTTTGTTCGAAGAATTCCACTTAAATTTGTAAATAGAATTAATTTAGAAAAATTAATTAAAGGAGATGTTTTCAGAAAGTTTTCTTATAATCAGAAAACTTTAATAGAAAACATTGATCAAATAATTAATTATGCTGAAATAGCATCAGGAATGGATCAAAATGAAGTCGCTGAACCATATCTAATAATTGAAAAAGATTATGATGTAAAAGAAAAGAGATTAATAGAAAAAGAAACATATGGCTTTTATGTATCAAATCATCCTTCAAGTTCTTATCAAGAAAAGGTTGTAAAAGTAGAAAATGCATCTAAATATTTTGATAAATCCGTTAATATGGTTTTACTTGTTGATGATATTAGAATATTTAAAACTAAAAAAGATGAAAATATGGCATCAATTACAGCATCTGATGAAACTGGTGAAATAGAACTTGTTATTTTTCCAAGGAACTATAACTTACTAAATGATTTAACTATTGGGGATTTAGTATTAGTTAAAGCAACCGTAGGCAGAAGATTTAACGATTATCAAATACTTGTTAATGACTTAAAAAGAAAAATAAGTTAAATAAAAAAAATCACTATAAAAAGTGATTTTTTTTTGATTAAAAACTATACTAGTTATGTTATAATAATACTTAGTAAAAATTAGGAGGGTTTATCATGAATGATTCACTAACAAGATTTTTTGAAAGCATTAATTTTACACCATCAAGTTGATGAAGCCTTCCAAAACGTAACTATTGATAAAGTAGTTTTAAACAAAAAAGAGGAATCTTTTTCTGTATATCTAAGTTCTAAGGGGTTAATCAATATTCCCGATATTAAAAAGCTAGTATCTTGTGCATCCAAAGGTATTAATGGAGAAAAGAAATGTAAGCTTATTTTTTCATATGAAGATGTAACAGATGAAGATATTATTAATTATGTATCTTTAATGATTAATATGCTTGCTAAGAAAAGGCCTTCTTTAGTAAGCCTTGAAAATACTAAAATAGAAAAAGATAAAGACATTATTATCATTGATGTCTCAAGTAAGATTGAAGAACTAGAACTTTGTAAAGAGTTAAAGAAAATAACTACCGCTTTATCAAATTATGGTTTACCTGATTTAATATTAACAACTAATTTAAATGAAACAAAACGTGATGAAATTATTAATGAAATTAATAAAAGTAAAGAAGAAGTTAAATTAGACGATAAACCAAAAGAAGAAGATAATATCATATATGGAAGACATAAAGATGGTGAATTAACAGAAATTAATTCTATTAATTCAGAATTAAAAAATGTTATAGTTGAAGCTTATGTTTTTGGTACAGACTTTGTTGAAAGACAAGGACAAAAAGGTCCAATCTTTATCATGAATTTAAAAATTAGTGATAAAACAAATAGTATGATGGCAAAACTTCTTCGCTTTGATGAAGAAGAATATAAATATATTTCTAAAAATTTAAAAGAAAATAATTGGTATCGTTTTTATGGTGATGTTGCCAATGATGCTTATTTAAAAGATTTAGTATTCTCAATTAAGGGTATTGAAAAAATTAAAAGTAAGGATGCATCACGTACAGATGATGCTGAAGTTAAAAGAGTTGAACTTCATGCTCATACAATGATGAGTCAAATGGATGGATTAACTAAAGTAGATTTAGGTAAACATACATGTGAACTTGTATCAAGATGTATTGATATGGGTTATAGAGGAGTTGCAATTACAGATCATAATGGTTGTCAAGCCTTCCCAATTGCTTATCAAATTATTAGTGGATATAATAAAAAACAAGAAGATCCTTCAAAAAAATTTAAAGGTTTATATGGAACTGAATTAACTTTGGTAGATGATACAACAACAATAGTTAAAGATCCAACTGATGAAAAACTTGAAGGTAATACATATGTTGTATTTGATACAGAAACAACAGGATTTAATGCTGCTGGTGGGGATCAAATGATTGAAATCGGTGCAGTTAAAATTACTGATGGACAAATAATTGATCGTTTCGATGAATTTATTAATCCAGGAAGACATATTCCTGACAATATAACAGCTTTAACTGAAATTACTGATGACATGGTAAAAGATGCTGACGATGAAAAAACAGTAACTAAAAGATTCTTAGACTGGGCTGGAAATCTTCCAATGGTTGCTCATAATGCAAAGTTTGATATTTCATTTGTTCAAATGGCAATGAAAAAATATGACATGGGTGAATTTAAATCAACAGTAATAGACACATTAGAATTATCTAGACAACTAGATCAAGGTTTTGCAAGACATAGCTTATCTGCATTAGTTAAAAGATATAATGTACCATTTGATGAAGAATCACACCATAGAGCTGACTATGATGCTGAAGGTACAGCTTATGTTTTTGATAAGATGTTAAAAAAATTAATTCAACAAAATATTGAAACTATTTCTGATATTGATACTAAATTAATATCAAAAGAAGAAATCCATAAATTTGGTAGAACATTCCATTTTAATGCTATTGCATTAAATAGAACTGGTTTAAAGAATTTATTTAAAATTATTTCATTTGCAAATACTAAATATTTTTATAAAAGTCCACGAATTCCAAGAAGCGTATTAAATGAACTTAGAGATGGACTAATAATTGGTAGTGGTTGTTATGAATCTGAAGTGTTTATTGAAGCTAGAAGTAAAGATTCATCTGACCTTGCAAATATAATTAAATTCTATGATTATGTAGAAGTTCAACCACCTGAAGTATATTCACATTTAATTCAAACAGGTGATTTTAAAGATAATTATGAACTCGAAAATCATTTGAGAAAAATTATCGATGAAACCAAGAAAAACGGTAAAATTATTGTTGCAACTGGAGATGTACATCATTTTGATAGAGAAGATAAAATTTATCGTGAGATTATTGTTAACCAAAAAGTACCGGGTGGTGGAAGACATCCACTTGCTAAAAAGGAAATTACAAGTATTCCTTCACAACACTTTAGAACAACTGAAGAAATGCTTAATGATTTTGCTTTCTTAAACAATGATGAATTAATTAAAGAAATTGTTATAGATAATACGAATAAGATTCTTGATATGGTTCAAGAAATTGAAGTTATTATTGATACTCATGGTGTACCTTTTTCACCAAGAGTAAGAAGTGATGATGGTAAAACTTATCTAGACTGTAAAAGAGTAGTTACAGACTTAGTATATGATAAAGCTACATCTTGGTATGGAAATCCACTTCCATTTAATATTGAAGAACGAATTGCTAAAGAACTCTATGGTGATATTGTTTATACTTACTGGCATGAAAAACTAGATAAAATGAATCCTGATATCACAAATGATGAACTTGAAAAACTAACATTTAAGAATCTACATGATTCTATTCTTGCAGGTTATGATGAAGTTCATAAACTTGTTGAAGAATATGTTATTAATCACTGGATTACAGAAGATGGAGAACAAACTCCAGAAGCAGTTGAGAAAAAAGTTAAAAAATCACTAGGTGGTATCATCGGTGGAGGATTCGATCCAATATACTTAATTGCTCAAAGACTTGTTAAACACTCAAATGATGATGGTTATATTGTTGGATCCCGTGGATCTGTTGGTTCATCATTTGTTGCAACTCTTATGGGCATAACAGAAGTTAATCCACTTCCAGCTCATTATAGATGTTTAAAATGTCAACATTCTATTTTTAATGATGAAGATGGAACACCTTATGGTAAAAATTATAATTCAGGTTTTGATTTACCTGATATGAAATGTCCTAACTGTGGCGAACCAATGAAAAAAGATGGACAAGATATGCCATTTGCAACATTCCTTGGATTTAATGCCGATAAAGTTCCAGATATTGACCTTAACTTCTCAGATTTAAATCAAGCATCAGCTCATGAATATACAAAAGTATTATTTGGTGTTGATAATGTATATAG
>CADACC010000055.1 GCA_902786275.1 uncultured Erysipelotrichaceae bacterium
TAAATATTTAAAAATGTTAGATAAATAAAAATCACATTATTGTGATTTTTTTTATTGAATAAATTATTTATAACCTTTATAATTGCTAATAGCAAAAAAAGAATAAAGGAGACATAGTTGTGATAAATTTTATAATTGTAGAAGATGATAAGAAGTATGTGGATTCAATTAGAAGAATTCTCGATAAAATAAAATACAAAATCAGTGATGAGGTTAAAACTTATGAATTCACAGGTTACAATAATGAACTTAAAAATTTAATTAATAAAAATGACGAGAGAAAAATATACATTTTAGATATAGAACTAGAAAATAGTAAATCTGGAATAGAAATTGCATCCATGATAAGAGAGGTTGATTGGGATAGTGAGATTATATTTATAACTAATCATGATAAAATGTTTGAGACCGCACATAGAAATATATATGAGGTATTTGATTTTATTGAAAAATACCACGAATTAGGAAAAAGATTAACAAATGATATTAAGAAAATACTAAATAGAAATATGGACAAGAAAATGTTTAAATATAATGGAAGAAATATAAATTTACAGTTATATCTTCATTCAATAAAGTATATTTATAGGGATAAAGAAGATAGAAAGGTCGTTATTGTAACTGATTCATCAACATTTTCAATAAATATAGGCATAAAGGAAATACTTTCAATGCTTGATGAAAGATTCAAGATGGTTCATCGTTCATGCATTGTTAATGTGGATTATGTTGAACTATACGATTGGAGTAAATCACGTATCATTCTAAAAGATGGAACAATTGTGAATTACCTTTCCAAAAAATATAAAAAAGGATTAAACACAGATGAAATTAATTAATATAGTTTTACTTTTTATATCTTATATGAATATGTTTCTACTTGTTAGAACGATTGCAGAATCAAAAAATAAAAAAGACTCAATTTTATATATTGTTACAATAATATTTGTAATACTAATGAATACTATATCATCAACAATGTTTGATGAGTTGTACAAAGGAATTATTACATTTCTTGGATTTATATTTTATTCTATGGTTATAAAAAAACAGATATCAAAAGAAACCTTAGTAATTGCATTTATATCATATATGTGTTTGGTTATTATGGAAACACTTTTTGCAGTATCATTTTTTGCTGCTAAAAAAGGTGATTTTTTAAAACAATCCGGTAATTTGGGAACAGGGAAGTTAATATTTGCATTAGCGGTTTCAAGTTCCATGTTGATTATAATGAACATAAGACCTATAAAGAATTTAGTTATAAAGCTTAAAAAGAGACTAATCAGATATAAACTCTTGGTTCCAATAATAATACTTGTGTCACTTTCATTTGAAGTATCAACAATATTTACGATGATGAATACTGATAACGAACGAGAAGTAATCTTGTCATTTTCATTAATAATACTGATTGCGATTGGTATTGGATTACTTTGGTATAATATTTATCAAAAAAACTATTTAAAACTAATAAATGAAAACCTTATGATAAATAATGAATCATTTATGAATATAATAAATAATTACAAAATGTTTAAACACAATATTACGTCTGAATTAGTAGCTATAGGTGAAATAGGGGATAAAAATGTAAAAAAATTAGTAACCACCTATCTAGATGAATACAAAGTTAGCAATAAAAATTGTATTTTGAACATTTCTAAAGTACCGAACGGACTGCGTAGTTTAATTTATCAAAAAGTTCTAGAACATAAGGATTTTAGAACAAATATAACTGTTGACAATTTTTTGGATATAGATCTATTTGATGAGATTTCTATAAAAAAGATTTGTAAATTATCACAATGTGTAGGTATCGTATTCGATAATGCAATAGAAGCAGCCAATTTATTAGAAGATGGATATATTTACTTAAAATTCTATAAAGATAAAGAATCTGACTCCTACGTTGTTGAATGTCAAAATAACTTTAATAATCATATTGAAATTGATGATTATTCTAAACCGATTATTTCTAAAAAAGAAAAGCATTATGGAATTGGAGTTACATATTTATTTAAACAAAAAGACATTATTGTTAAATCAAATATAATAAATAACAATTTTATTGTGAAAATGTATGTAAAATAATAAAAAAGGCATTACGCCTTTTTTTATTGAATTTCCTTTGGACATTCAACAGGATCCCAGTGCCATAATATGCATGCTGAATTTGATGCCCCAGAAAATGCATCAGCGATTAAGCTCAATAAATTTGATAGACCATTAATCATAAATGTTACTCCTTTCTATATTTTATTAGGTAGGAACTTTATAATTGTTCCTACTCATTTTTAGTACTTTGTATGTCAATGGACTTATTGATATTGATATAAGTATAAGTGATGATAATAAACATCTTGATATTATATTATTGAGTTTTAGGGTTAGTATGTCGTATAAAATGCAAATTAAGATAGAATTTGTTTTCAACTTAATTCTATGTTCTTTTTTTCTAATAGGCCTATAGATAGTGTCTGAAGGAGAAAATAGTATTATGTGTATTGAAGTGATAACAATAATTGTAATTTTTAATGGAATGTTAAACTGGATTAATTTGCAACAAATCCCATTTATTATATATGTTGACAAAGTTAATATCCAACAAAGTAAGTTTGATTTCGCATGTATGCCGTGGCAAAAAGTTCGAAGGATTCCAAAGAGGAAAAAAGTAAGGATTGTTTCCCAAAATATATTAAAAATGAGCGATATAAGCAAAACAAAAGAGGTTTTAGTTATAAAATGGTACATAACCTCTAAACCATATTTAATTTTTATCTTTTCATATTCGCTTAGATTTTTATGATTGTTTATAAAATTAAAACTAGAACTTATAAATAATTCCTTCATGTTACTTCCTTCTTTTGAGTGGAAAATAACATGAAAATATATGTAAAAAATGTAACTTGATTTAAATGGTTTTAAATTTGATTTAATAGTCAAAAAATAAATTATGAGGTTATAATCTTTGTTTTTAAACAAATATATCTGAGTTTAAATCAACGAGTGAAATAAACATATCCATATTTGATATATTGGTTAGGTCCGCTGCAAAAAATGAAATAATTTGTCGACGATTATTTATTGTTTGCAAAAGGGTTGGTGTGATAGTCTAGTTTTAAAGAGG
>CADACC010000056.1 GCA_902786275.1 uncultured Erysipelotrichaceae bacterium
CAAATGACAATAAATAGTTTTATAGAAGAATTAAAAAAGATAAATATTATTTTAACTGATGAACAAATCGATTTATTTAAAAAATATGCTGATTTTTTAATAGAATATAACAAAAATACTAATTTGACTGCAATTAGAGATATTGAAGGAATATATTTAAAACATTTCTATGATTCTTGTTTAGTTGTAAATAATGATGTAGTTGATTTTAATAATATAGATTCATTAATAGATATAGGTTCAGGCGCTGGATTTCCTGGAGTTGTAATCAAAATATTATATCCTAATATTAAATTAACATTGTTAGATTCAAATAATAAAAAAACAACTTTTTTGTCAAAGTTGGTTGAATTATTAAATCTTGAAAATGTTGAAATAGTTAATGATAGAGCAGAAAACTATGTAAAAAATAATCGTCATAAATACGATATATCTATCGCAAGGGCAGTATCAGAACTTAGAATAATTTCTGAATTATGTATACCCCTTACAAAGGTTGGAGGATATTTCATTGCCTTAAAAGGAAATTATGAAGAGGAGTTTGAAAGTGCAAAAAAAACTTTTGAAATACTAAATTCCAGTGTAGAGAAAGTTATAGAAACTATACTTCCAATAGAACAGTCTAGAAGATCTTTAATATTTATTAAAGTCAACAAAACTGTTGATAATAAATATCCTAGATCATATGAGCAAATTATAAAAAAACGATTGAAATAAATTAATAAATAAGATAAAATTAAAAAGAATAGAATAAAATAAGAAGGGGTCGAGAATAATGGATGATGCAAAAGAAGTACGTCAAATTCCGATTGAGGATATTATTCCCAATCGTTTTCAGCCACGTATAAATTTTGATGAAAAAGCTTTAAATGAACTTTCTGAATCTATTAAACAACATGGAATTATTCAACCATTAGTCGTAAGACCGCTTGGTGATAAATTTGAGATAATAGCTGGTGAAAGAAGATATAAGGCTGCAACTATGGCAGGACTTGCAACAGTTCCAGCAATAGTTACTTCAATGGATGATAGTACAAGTGCAGAAGTTGCTTTAATAGAAAATGTTCAAAGAAAAGATTTAACTTCAATTGAAGAAGCTAGATCTTATAAAAATATGCTTGATCGAGGAAATATGACTCAAGAAGAATTAGCTAAAAAAATGGGTCTTTCTCAATCAACAATTGCAAATAAATTAAGACTTTTAAATTTAGATGAAACTGTTCAAGATGCATTGATGAAAGAAAAAATTTCTGAAAGACATGCAAGAGCACTTCTATCTATAAGTAATAAAGAAGATCAAAAAAGATGGCTAGATAGAATTATTAATGAAAGATTAACTGTAAGACAACTTGATTTAGCTATTAAAGATGAACTTAATGAGAAAAAACAAATCGAAGCTCAAGACGGGGATATTCCAATAGTTGATATTAACCCTGATATTGAAAGCATAATTAACAATGCTGTTGATATAAATCCAGTAGATACTAAAAAAGATATTGATTTATTTAATGCTGCACCAACAAGTGTTAAAAATAATGAAGAAAACACTCAAGAAGCAATTATTAATGAAGAACCTAAAGCGGAAGAAACATCTAAACCTCAAAACAAATTCTTTAATGTTTTGGAGTCTGAATCAGTAAATATGGCGATGGAAGAAAAGCCAAAAAAAGAAACACCAACATTTGTTACTTCTCCAAATGGTGTATTTAACTTTACTCCAGAATTTAAGGAAGAAAGTAGCAACGATAACGTAGGTAATGAAACAATAATTGAGAATAATGAGAATCCAGAAGTTGTTGATCAAAGTGCTTCTAATAATAATGAACAACCTCAAGTTGAAAACTTACCTGATGAACCAATATTTGATGAGCAATCAATTATTGATACTTCTAGAGAAAATGTGGTTGAAATTAATAATAATGATAGTATTAATAACACAAATGCTCAAGTTGAAGTTCAAAATATAGAACAACCTCAAATTGAAAATAATCAAAATATGCCTCAAAATCAAGGATTTATATTTGATGAAGAACCTGATGTTTTGTTTGATACAGATGAAGAATCTGGTAATGTTAGTGTTCAAGAACCTGTAATAAATGTAGCTAATAATCAACAAGAACCTGTTCAACAAGTTCAAAATGATTTTGTTGCTGAACCTATACCTGTAATGGAAGGTGAAGGAATAGTAGATCCTGTTACTTACTATGATGCTTTAGATCCTGATTTTATGCAAAAAGTTAGAGAAGCAATTGGAACAGATCTAAAAACTGCTATCAATTCTTATAGGGATTTAACAACACTTCTTACTGAAAAAGGATTTAGAATAAGTATTGAAGAAGCAGATGGAGAAAAATTATATTCAATATTAATAAACGTAGAAAAAGAGTAGAAAACTACTCTTTTTTTTCTATTATTTTCTCAGAGCCTTTTAAAAAATAAAATGGCTCTGAAATTTTTTTTGGTACATTACCACTTATAGGATCTAGTGGAATGGCTATAATATCATCTGGTTTTTTATACCATGAATATTTATTATCACTGTTTAAAACATTTATTGTGTCGGCAAAAATATTTTTTGTATAAAAACTTTTACTTGATGATACTTCGCTTCCATCATCATTTCCAGCCCAAACAAGCATTAAACTGTTTTTATTATAACCAATTGTCCAAAAGTCAGTTTTTGTAGTACCTGTTTTTATTGCATATTTTCCATTTAATTTATTCTTTATAACTAATGCAGTAGGATTTGCATAATCTTTATAGTTTGGATTAGATGTATTTGATAGCATTTCATTTAATATATATACATAGTTATTATTTAGAACTTGTTTTTCATCTGGTTCATATTCATATAAAATGTTTCCATCAGAATCCTCTACCTTATTTATAAAATGAATTTTGTTATAAATGCCTTCGTTTGCAAGCACTTGGAAACCTTGAGCATAATCTAACATATTTATTTCAATAGTACCAAGAGGAAGAGAAGGAATATTTTTTAATTTAGCTTCAATTCCAACTTTATCGATTGTATTAATTAGTTTGTCTCCACCAAGGAATA
>CADACC010000057.1 GCA_902786275.1 uncultured Erysipelotrichaceae bacterium
TTATCTTATTTATATTCATCAGGTATAAATGCTTCATATGATCAAACTAGAGCTCCTATATATAACTATGAAGAAGTTAAAGAAAAACTTAAAGATTATAATCCTAATATAAAAGAATTTGATAGTATACTTTCTTATTCTGATGATAGATTTATTGATGGAAAAGATAGTATAATAACATTATCTAGGAGTAGGAAGGTAAACTAATATGGATGAGTTATTAGATAAATATTTAAGTAAAGAAGAAAAAGAAGATTTCTTAAGTATTATTAAACCAATATTTGAAAGTGAAGAATTTAAACTTAGATCTACAGATAAATATACTCACCATGATAGTATAACTTTAGGTGAACATATTTTAGAAGTAGCAATTATTACATATTTAAAATGTAAAAAAAGAAAAGATGTTGATTTAAAAACAGCTGTATATATTGCAATGATGCATGATTTGTATACGCTTCCATGGCAAAACAATCCTGATAATGTGGTTAAGTATTTCTTTAATAAACATGGTTTTAGACACCCAATTGAAGCTGTTATCAATGCAGTTAATTGGTATCCAGAGATATTTAATTCATATGATAAAGAAGTATTAATAGATGGAATTGTTCATCATATGTATCCAATGCCTGTTAGAGTATATAATGATAAAGATTTAGAACTAAGATGTAAAGATGGTATAGATGGAGAAAATGAACAAATACTAAGAGATTCTACAAATAGATTTAGAATAGGCGATATATCATTATGTAGATCTAGATTTAAAGAAGGCAGAATTGTATCTATGGCTGATAAAAAAGTTACTAGAATACATTTAAGAAACGCTAATAGTTTAACTCAAGCATTTACTGGAAGAAATAGGAATCTAGCATAGATATAATTATTATTTACTTGATTATATTATTTATTTATAATAATAGTATAGGAGGTAAGCTTATGGATATTGTCTCAATTCTTATTTCACTTGCATTAGGTGCACTTGCAGGATGGATTGCTGGTCAAATTATGAATTCAAAAGGAAATTTACTTAGAGATATCATTATAGGTATTGTTGGTGGATTTCTTGGTGGATGGGTATTTAGTTTACTAGGTATTTCATTTGCTGGATATTTAGGTGTAGTTGTTCAATCTGCTATTGGTGCATGCCTATTAATCTTTGTTTGTAGATTAGTTTTAGGTAAGTAAGTAAATAAAAAAGACTAGATTGTATCTAGTCTTTTTTTAATGCTTATATTATAATAAATGATTAATTAAAGGTGATATATATGCCAAATAAAGAAATAGAAGAAATTATACATGAATTTATAAATGAAATGCATTATTTAGAAAATGAACATGTTCTTGGGGTTTTCTTTTATGGAAGTTATCAATTAGGATGTGCTAATGAAAAATCAGATATTGATTTACACATTATTTTTGATGATGATGCTCCTAATCATTTAATTAGAGGAAACCATTTTATTAAAGGTAAAAGGATAGAGTATTTTGAAAAACCATTAAAAGATATTTATTTAACTATTAATAATGATTACGAAAATCAAAATAATGCAATGTTATCAATTGTTGGAACATCTGAAATTATTTATCAAAGAGGCACTAGTTTAACTGACTTACAAGATTATGCTTTAGATAAATTTATTGATGGCCTTCCACCACTTGATTCCAATTCTGCAAAAGAACTTGTATCTATTTTAAATAATCGTATGGAAAAACTTGGTACTTTAGCTATTCAAGGTAGTCCTTATTTTATTCATTTATATCATTTAACAATAGAAAAAATAAGAAAGTTTTATCATAAATTAATAGGTAGTTCTAAGATTCAAACATCTAAAGTTTTTAGAATATATACTGATGAAGAATATAGAAGAATAATTAATAAAGGTGTTATTCCTGAAAAGACTTTTATTGATATGTATATGGATGCAATTACAACAAATAGTACAGATTACTATGTTCTTTTAACAAAAGTACAAGAATTATTTGATTATGCTAGAAGAAACGTTGATATTAATTTAAATGGTAATTATAGAATACATATTAAAAGTAGAAATAATTCTTTAATAAGATTTTAAAATAAAAAAAGAGATTTATTAAAATCTCTTTTTTTAGTATCCTAATTTTCCTTCAAGGCCTTCATCATTTTTAATCCAGTCATCTACATTATAGATTGTAAATTCTGTTTTATTTTCTCTTGCAATAACTCTTTTAATTCCAGCATTTATAATGAATCTTTTGCAAAGCATACAAGGTGATGCTTTTTCTACATAAGCACCTGTTTTATGATCTTTACCAACTAAATATAAATCGGCATCAATCATTTTATCACGTGATGCTGAAATAATTGCATTTTGCTCTGCGTGTACACTTCGGCATAATTCATATCTTTCTCCACGAGCAACATTTAGTTTTTCTCTTAAACAGTAACCTAAATCACAGCAATTCTTTCTACCTCTTGGTGCACCTGTATAACCAGTTGATATAATTTCATCATTTTTAACTATAACAGCACCAAAGTTTCTTCTTAAACATGTTCCTCTTTCAAGAGCAACTTCTGCCATATCTAAATAGTAGTTAGTTTTATCAATTCTCTTCATAAATACCACCTTACTTACATTTATTATAGCATATTATAAAATATATGTTATAATTTTACCCAGGTGGGTAAAAATGGTTAAAAATGAAGAAAGAATCATACAGATAATTGTTGAAATAGAAGATATAAGTGTAGCTATTTCTGATTTAGAAGATAAAATAGCTGAAAGATGCCATATATATGATCAGATATCTAATGGTAGACCTATTGAAACAATTAAACCTCTTTATGAGAGAAAAAAGAATGATTTATCACTTCTTAATGCACAAATTAGCCAGCTTAATAAAAGAAAATCTGTTTTAGCAAAAGAATTAATAAGTTTAGAACCTACAGTTAAAACTAATGGTGTGATAGATTTAAAATTTACTCGTGAATTTGATACCAGTGGAATAAATGGTAATTATGCAATTGTTTTATGTAACTCTGGAGAAGTAGTTGGAAGAATAGATTATCGAGGTTACCAT
>CADACC010000058.1 GCA_902786275.1 uncultured Erysipelotrichaceae bacterium
ACGTATGATGTGTTAAGAAAAGGATGGTAAACCATTCTTTTTTAGAATAGGAGTATTATATGATTAATGCAAAGAAGTCTTTTGGTCAAAACTTTTTAAAAGATCAAAATATAATTAACAAGATAATTAACTCTATTAATATTACAAAAGATGATTTAATAATTGAAATAGGACCTGGTATGGGTGCATTAACTTCTAGGTTAAAGGAAAAAGGTGCAACTTTAATTGCTTTTGAAATCGACGAGAGAATGAAACCTATACTATCTAAATTAGAAGATGATAGAACTCATATTATTTATAAAGATATATTATCTGTCGATTTATCTAGTGAACTTAAAAAATATAGTTATAATAAATTATTTGTTGTTGCTAACTTACCATACTATATTACTACTCCGATAGTTGAAAAGTTAGTCACTTTAAATATAATTGATGAAATGACAATTATGGTTCAAAATGAAGTGGCTGATAGATTTTCTGCAACGCCATCTTCTAAAAGTTATGGGATGATGAGCGTTTTACTTAATTTAAACTATGATATAAAAAAGCTATTTGTTGTAAAAAATACATGCTTTGATCCAATTCCTAAAGTTGATAGCGCAGTTATTAATATGAAGCTTAAGGATAATCCAGTTAAACTTGATGATTATAATACTTTTAAAGAATTTATTTCGAAGTGTTTTTCTCAAAAACGTAAAACATTAAAAAATAATCTCGGAACTGAATTATTTAATAAAGTGTATGAAGAATTAATTAAGTATAATTATCCTTTAACGGTTAGAGCTGAAGAAATACCTTGCGATATATATGTAGATATTTGTAATAAGTATATAAAATAATCATAGAATTACTTAGGTGATTCTATGATTTTTAATGTCGGTGATTTTGTAACTAGAAAAAGCTACAATAACGATATTATTTTTAAAATAATTAAAATAGATAACGATAAGGTATATTTAAAAGGGATTGAAATTAGGTTACTTGCTGATGCAAATATTGAAGACTTAGTTAAAAGTGAGGAACTATTAACTGATGATTTTGTAAAAAAAGATGATGTGACCAGAAGTTCGGATGAAGAATTTTTTTATTTACCGGGTAAAATTCTCCATTTAGATAGTGATGGAGAATATTTATCTAGATGTTTATCTTTTTATAAAGAAAATCATCTTTATGCTGTTGGAAAAAAGATTAAAGAAGAAAATATGAAAGAACAATTACCAACTCTTTTAAATGAGTATCACCCAGATTTACTAGTTCTAACAGGTCATGATGCTTACTATAAGAAAAAAGGTAATAAAGATAACATAAAAAATTATAAGAATTCTTTAAACTTTGTAAATGCTATTAAAGTTGCGAGAAAATATGAAAAATCTCATGAGAAGTTAATTATTATTGCAGGTGCTTGTCAAAGTGATTATGAAGCCTTAATTAAATCTGGGGCAAATTTTGCATCCAGCCCTAAAAGAGTTAATATTCATGCCCTTGATCCAGCAATTATTGCATCATCAATTGCTACAACAAAGAGATCTGAACAAATTGATTTAATTAAATTATTAAATAAAACCAAATATGGAACAGATGGCATGGGTGGAATAATTTCAAATGGCGTAATGTATGTGGGGTATCCTAGATAATGAATCTTGATATTATAAGAAATGATATAAGTAAACATGTTGGTAAATATGTTATTATTACACAACGTGGGTCACGAAATAGAAAGGAAATCTACGAAGGTTATTTATATAATATTTATCCTAATATATTTACTATAAAGTGTTCCAATTCTGAAAAGTCTTTTTCATATGCTGATGTTGCTACAAAAGATGTAGTTATAAAGTATAAATAATTTATATTGTAATTAAAAAAATATGATATAATATCTTTAAGGATAGGAGGATATAATGAAAATTACATCAGTTACCGTAAGGAAATTTGATCGCGAAGGATCAAATGTGAAAGGATTTGCTTCAGTTGTACTTGACGATGCATTTGCTATTCATGACATAAGAATTATAGAAGGAGAAAATGGTTTATTCATCGCTATGCCAAGTAAGAAAAAAGCTACTGGTGGATTTAGTGATATTTGCCATCCTTTAAATTCTGACGTAAGAAAAGAATTCCAAGATGCAATCCTTGCTGAATACGATAAAGCAGAAAATCCTGAAGCTTAATAAAATGCTCTTTATAGAGCATTTTTTATTTTGTATTTCATATTATTTATTAGGTGGTTTATTTGAATGATAATATTTATAAAAATCAAGAACTAAAACTAATAAATAGAAACAGTCTTTATCTAACTGGAGTAAAAAAAATAATAAATTTAGAAAGTGATGAGTTCATTGTTGATTCTGTTTATGGTAAGTTAATAATTAAAGGAAATGATTTAGAAGTCACTGTTATTGATATAGATAAAGGAGATTTAAAATTAAAGGGAACAATTGATAGTATAGTTTATTCTAATATAAAATCTAAAAACAAAGAATCAATAATAACAAAACTGTTTAAATGATTAGTTCAAATGTTCAATTGTTTAGTTGGATAATATCTATTTTAGTTGGATACTGTTACTTTCACGTTAGTTTTCTTTATTTCAATTTTATATCTAGATACCATTTATATTTTAGGATGATATTCCATTTGATATATATAATGTTGATTAGTTTAGGTATATCTTATTTGTATTACAGAGTAAATTATAACGTTTTTCATTATTCATATGTTCTATTTTGGTTTGGTGGTTATTTTCTTTATAAGAAAATAAATATAGTAAAGTTTATATGTAAAGTTGCAAGAAAACCTAAAAAATGCAAGTGATTTAATGTTATAATCTAATCACAATAGGTGATTTCCATGGAAAGAAAGAAGAGTAAAAAGGAAAAAAGAAGATTATTATTAATTACTTTTTTAATAGTATCTTTATCAGCATTTTTAATTAAAAGTGTTTTTTCTGATTGGGTTCAAATAATGCATAATAATAAAGAAATACACACTCTTAATGATAGAAAAAAAGTTCTTCTTGAT
>CADACC010000059.1 GCA_902786275.1 uncultured Erysipelotrichaceae bacterium
TTATCAGTTACACCTAGTTTTTTAGCAAGATCTAATTGTGTTAAATTTTTTTCTTTTCTTTTTTCAGATATGAACTCACCTATTTTGTCATAGTTCATAAACTTCCTCCTATCTTATAGGTTAATTATAGTAATATAATAACATAAAAGTAAATCAACTCTTAGTTTAGTTAATAAAAAAATATCAACAATATGTTGATATTTTATTTATCATAATCATCTAAGAAGGACTTGTATTCTCCATCTTTTCTAAACCCAAGTACACAATTTAAATTAACATTTTCAAGTGCTTTATAAATATTATGATCTATTTCTGGATTTACTTTTCTTAAATCTTCAATTAATCTTTTCATTTCTTTTCTTTTTGATAAAGACTCATCAATTTGAGATTCTGCAGTAAACTTACAAGCACAATTTAAAAATTTAAGATCATTATAATTTTTCCAAGCAATAATATCCTTTTCTTTTACATAACACATAGGTCTAATTAAATCTATACCTTCAAAATTATCACTATGAAGTTTAGGCATCATAGTTTTTATTTCAGCCCCGTAAAATAAAGATAATAATGTTGTTTCGATAACATCATCAAAATGATGTCCAAGAGCTATTTTATTACAACCAAGTTCTTGAGCTTTATTATATAAGTGTCCTCTTCTCATTCTTGCGCATAAATAACATGGTGCTTTTGATGGAACATTATAAACAACATCAAAAATATCAGTTTCAAACATTTCAATAGGTATATTTAAAAGTTTAGCATTACTTTTAATTAGGTTTTCATTTTCTTCTTTATATCCAGGATTCATAACAACAAATTTTAAATCAAAATCTATTTTTCCATATTTCTTAATTTCTTGCATACATTTAGCTAGTAAAAATGAATCCTTACCACCTGAAATACAAACCATGATTTTATCTCCATCAGAAATAAGATTATAATCTCTAATTGCTCTTGTAAATTTAGACCATATCTCTTTTCTGAATTTCTTAATAATGCTTCTTTCAACTTCTAAGTACTTATCCATCAGTAGCACCTCCTTTTTTAACTAATGATAATTTTATATTTATTTACTTAAATAATCAAGAAAAAAAGACTTATATTTAAGTCTTTATTTTTCACCCAATTTATAAGATATAAGTAAACCAACCAGTAGCATTGCAATACCAATAATTAATTCAAGCACTTTAAATGTTACACTAATTGATGTAAATGTTGAAATTGGAATAGCTATAACTGATGCAAATATAAATCCAAGTACTCCAAAATAAGTTATAGTTTCATGTTTTTTAAATAAGTATTCAAATAGTCTTGCAATAGATACGATACCAATAACAATACCTAAACCAAATACTCCAATAATAAGTAAATTATGAGGAACATTTTTAAAATGTACTAAATTCTTAATAGTTTTAATAACAGGTTCATAATAACCAATAAGCATTAAAACAAGTGATCCACTAACACCAGGTATTACCATTGTACCCGCAGCAAGGATACCAACTAAGAATAATAAAATAATACCTATAATACTTAAATTTGATAAACTTATTGCAAAATCAGTTGAGAATATAAGCTTAGCAACTGCCATAAATATAACAATACTAAATGTAATTAAAAATGCTATATAGTTACCTATTTTTTTATTATCACTTTTACCTTTAACTTTTCCAAGAAGCATTGGAATACCACCAACTACAAGTCCAACAAAGAATAATACTGTTGCAACTGTAAAATGATTAAGTGAATAATCAATTACATTACTCATTGTTGCAATTGATGCAAGCATACCAATTCCAACTGGAAGAATAAATATTAAATTCTTTTTAAAGTTTTTAAAGAAGTGTGATAATGCTCCAATAAAATCTTCATAAATACCTAATATAATTGCAAGGGTTCCACCACTTACACCAGGAATAATATTTGCTATTCCCATAATAAAACCTTTAATAAATAAAATTATACTTTTCATATTTTTATGTCTCCTACCATAAACAAAATTATACCAAATAATATATATAAAAATAAAGATGCATTTATGCATCTTTACTTTTTAAATTGAGAATTATAAAGCTCAGCATAGAAACCATTTTTCTTAAGTAAGTCTTTGTGGTTTCCTTGTTCAACAACTTCTCCATTATTAACAACTAATATTAAATCTGCATTTTTAATAGTTGATAATCTATGTGCAATAATAAAGCTTGTTCTACCTTTCATAAGCTTGTCCATAGCTTTTTGAATTAATATTTCTATTCTTGTATCAACTGATGATGTAGCTTCATCAAGAATTAATATTTTAGGATCTGCAAGAATAGCTCTTGCAATTGTTAGAAGTTGTTTTTGTCCACCAGATATATTTGTAGTTTCTTCATTTATTACCATATCATATCCATCAGGTTGAGTTTCAATAAAATGATGAACATATGCTTCTTTAGCAGCATTTATAACTTCTTCATCAGTAGCTTTTAAATTACCATATTTTAAGTTTTCTTTAATGGTTCCATTAAATAACCAAGTATCTTGTAAAACCATACCAAACATATTTCTTAAATCATTTCTCTTTAAGTCTTTTATGTCTACTCCATCTACAGTAATCTTGCCTGAGTTAACTTCATAAAATCTCATTAGAAGTTTAACTATAGTTGTTTTACCAGCACCCGTTGGTCCAACAATTGCAATCTTTTGACCAGATTTAACATCAATAGAAAAATCTTTTATAATTGTTTTATTTTCATCATACCCAAATTTAACATGTTCAAAAGATATGTCACCTTTAACAGTTTTAGGAAGTTTTTTCTTTCCATCATCTAATTCTTCTTCAGAATCTAAGAAGTTAAATACTCTTTCTGATGATGCAATCATTGATTGAATCATATTAGCAACTTGAGCAACTTGACCAAGCGGATGAGTAAACTGTTTATTATAAGAAATAAATGATTGAATAGAT
>CADACC010000060.1 GCA_902786275.1 uncultured Erysipelotrichaceae bacterium
ATAATCAAGAAGAGATTTTCTTATATCGTAGTTATTACCTTCTACTTTCTTTTGAGCTGTTTCAATACTTCTAGTTAAAGCTCTAGATTTAATAGATTGATCACCTTTAACGCCTACAGCTTCAAGCATTCTTTTAACACTATCAGTACCGAATCTTCTCATTAAATCATCTTCAAATGAAACAAAGAATTGAGAATGTCCTGGGTCTCCTTGACGACCAGCACGACCTCTTAACTGATTATCAATACGACGTGATTCATGTCTTTCTGTACCGATTACATAAAGACCACCAAGTTCTTTAACGCCTTCACCTAATTTAATGTCTGTACCACGACCAGCCATATTAGTTGCAAGTGTTATAGCACCTTTTTCGCCGGCTTTAGCGATAATTTCAGCTTCACGAGCATGGTTTTTAGCATTTAATATTTCATGCTTTAATCCAGCTTTGTTTAAAAGCGTACTTAAATATTCATTAACTTCTACAGAAATAGTACCAATTAGTATAGGTTGGCCTGTTTCGTGTATTAATTTAACAGCATTAACAATTGATTTATATTTTCCAGCTATATTTGAATAAACTAAATCAGGTTCATCAACTCTTATTACAGGTTTGTTAGTTGGAATTTGAATAACATACATGTTATATATTGCTCTAAATTCCTCTTCTTCTGTTTTAGCAGTACCTGTCATACCAGATAACTTATTATACATTCTAAATAAGTTTTGGAATGTTATAGTAGCCATTGTTTTAGTTTCAACGTTGATTTGTACGCCTTCTTTTGCTTCTAGAGCTTGATGAAGACCTTCACTAAACTGACGTCCATGCATTAAACGTCCAGTAAATTGGTCAACAATTATTACTTCACCGTTTTCAATAACATAATCAACATCAATTTTAAATGCATAATTAGCTTTTAAAGCTTGATTTAAATGATGTACAAAAGCAGTATGTTCAAGGTCATATAAGTTGTTAATATGTGTTAATGATTCTACTTTTCTAGATCCTTCTTCAGTTAATGATACTGATTTTGTTTTTTCATCGATTGTATAATCTACTTCATTTTTTAATTTTTTAGCTACTCTGTCGGCATCAATATACATATTACTTGAATTTGCTTGTCCACCAGAAATAATAAGTGGAGTTCTAGCTTCATCTATTAATATTGAGTCAACTTCGTCAACAATACAGTAGTTAAGAGGTCTTTGAACTCTATCTTCCGCTCTAACAACCATATTATCTCTTAAATAATCGAAACCTATTTCATTATTTGTTGAGTATAAAACATCACAAGCGTACATTTCTTGTTTTTCTTTTTCACTTAATTCTCTAGTGTTAAGGCCAACAGTTAAACCTAAAAATTTATAAATAGCTCCCATCCACTCTGAGTCACGTTGAGCTAAGAATTCATTAGCTGTAACAATATGAACTCCTAGTCCTGTTAAAGCATTTAAATATGTTGGCATTGTTGCAGTTAATGTTTTACCTTCACCGGTTTTCATTTCAGCAATATTACCAAAGTGTAATGCTAAGCCACCAATAATTTGAACTCTAAATGGTTTTTCACCAATAACACGGTAAGCAGCTTCTCTAACAACAGCGAATGATTCTACAATTAAATCATCTAATGTTTCACCTTTTAATAATCTTTCTTTAAATTCATCAGTTTTGGCTTTTAATTCTTCATCTGATAACTTTTGCATATCTTCATCAAGAGCCATAATCTTATCAGCGTATTGACCAAAACGTTTTAATTCTTTATATTCTGTATCTATAAGTCTTCTAAGTAATCCCATAAAATACCCTCCATTTGTTTATTATAACAAATAAATAAGGAGTTTTCACTCCTTATTTATATTAATTTTATTAAATATTATTTAACATTAATGATTCCGTATTTTCCGTCTTTTCTTTTATATAGTACAGATACACATTCTTCATCAATATTTTTAAATACAAAGAAGTCATGATTAATTAAGTCCATTTGAAGTATAGCTTCTTCTTCAACCATAGGTTTCATTTCTATATCTTTTCTTTTAACAATTTGAAGATCATCTTGTTCTTCATCTTCAATATTGTCTAAAACCATTTCAAATAAAGCTGAGTTTTTATATCTTTCAGTAATTCTTGTTTTATTTTTTCTAACTTGTCTTTCAAGTTTATCAATTACTAAGTCTATTGCAGCATATAGGTCTGCGTGAATTTCTTCAGCTCTTAAAGTAAATTTAGATGTTGGAACTGTAACTTCAATAGATTGTTCTTTATTTTTTACTTTAATTACTACAGATGTTTTTATTTCATCTGGATTTTCAAAGTATTTATCTAATTTTGATAGTTTGTCTTCAATATATTTTTTGATTGCTGGAGTAACTGTAACTTTATCTCCGCGAATGCTTATTTGCATAAATTCACCTTCCACTTAAAATATATCACAAAAAAAAGAAAAAAACTACATATTTGTAGTTAATTGTTCTTCAACAACATCTACAGCTTGCAGTCCTTTAGATGTTTCGATAAGTTTAAATGTCACATAAGTATTCTCTTTTAGAGTTTTGTAGCCATCTTTAATAATAGCTGAATAGTGAACGAAAATGTCCTCAAGGTCACCGTTTTCAATAAATCCGTAACCTTTTTCATTATTAAACCACTTAACCTTACCACGCATAACTCTCACCTCTCTCCTCTTTAAAACTAGACTATCACACCAACCCTTTTGCAAACAATAAATAATCGTCGACAAATTATTTCATTTTTTGCAGCGGACCTAACCAATATATCA
>CADACC010000061.1 GCA_902786275.1 uncultured Erysipelotrichaceae bacterium
AGATTATCTTTTAACATATTACATTTTCTCCTTTCAACAAGTTCAGTTTATTACAAATATGCCGTTGCTACAAGCAATGTATTTTAACATTTAGTTTTGCTATTGATTTCAAATAAAAATTAACATTTTATACTACTATTATACCACACAAAAACGGATTCTCATCCGTTCTGTATATCTTAATCTTACACTCTAAATTTATCCATTTTATTATTAAATTTCTTATATAATAATTTATAGCATAATAATCCGAATACAACACCTAATGTATTTAAAATCAAATCATCTACATCAGTTCCTCTTGTTAAAAATAATTGACATATCTCTATAAACAAAGATGAACAAAATCCTACAACAATTACTTTTTTATCAGATACCTTCCATAATAATGGAATAATAAATCCAAATGGCATAAATAAAATTATATTACCTAAAAAATTAATTAGAAAATAATTTATATAACCATTAACAAATACTTCATTATATGTTTCAAATAGTACTTTAAATGGAATCAAGTTAGTTTCATGAATACCACTTTTTACAATTTTAAATCCTCCAATTCCAGTTTCAAATTTTGGAATTATTGTTTGTGATGCTAATCCTACAACAAATATTACAAACAAGAATAAGACAACTTCATGATGCCAATTTAGTTTCTTGTGTTTACTTTTTAAATAAACGAATCTAATTAATAGATAAATAGGAATTGTAATTACCATGTATGGAATCATATTTACTATGTATCCTAATATAGCTCTCATATTAAATTATCACCACCAATTCTTCTAAATAAATTATACTACTTTTTTGCAAATTCTCATATAGTTATGAATTAAATATTTAAAAATCGAAATGATCGGAATATTACTATTTTACGATCTTAAATGGTAATATAGCCAAATATCTAAATCAAAGTGGCTCCAGAATGGCTCCAGCCCTTATTTTAGTAATAAAAAGAAAAACTCGCGTTTTCCCTTATTTTATGCGGGTTTGCGAGCTTATTTGCCACAACACTGCTTATATTTCTTTCCACTTCCACATGGACAAGGATCATTTCTACCAACTTTTTTTTCTTTATTCTTTTTAGGTTGTTTAGCCATGCTTGTATCTGATTCATTAGTTATTTGTTTTTTCACTACTTCTTTTCTTTCAATATTTTGTCTTATCTCAGCTTTAATCAAGAAAATAGATACATCTTTATCAATTCTATCAAGCATAGTTTCATACATTTCCAAACCTTCAATTGTATAAGCACGAAGAGGATCTTGACCACCATATCCACGCATCATAACTGCCTCTCTTAAATGAGATAAAGTATTAATATTTTCAGTCCAATATTTGTCAATTACATTTAAGGTAATAGCTTTTTCAAATTCATTAGCAACTTCAACTGGTAATACAGATAACTTATCTTCATATTCTTTTTTTACTTTATCAAAGATAAATTCTAATGTTTCATCACTTGATTTAGAACTAATATCATCTTCTTTAATATGTGTTTTTAATAAATCATGATTAATAATATCAACTAAATCCTTTAAAGCTTCTCCTTCAATTGTTTCATTAGTATAATGAGTATCAATTAAATAACCTATATAAGAATGAATTGTATCTAAAGTAGTTTCATGAATAGATTCATTATCTAAAATTTCATTTCTTCTTTCATAAATATCTTCTCTTTGATTATTCATAACATCATCATACTCTAATAATTGTTTTCTTATATCAAAGTTATTTCCTTCAACTTTAGCTTGAGCACTTGATAAGGCATTTGTAAATGTTTTACTTCTAATTGCTTGATTTTCATCAAATCCCATACTTTGTAAAAGTGTTTTAATTCTATCAGTTCCAAAACGAACCATTAAATCATCTTCCATTGATACGAAGAATTGTGATTCACCAGGGTCTCCTTGACGACCAGATCTACCTCTTAACTGATTATCAATACGACGAGATTCATGTCTTTCAGTTCCTATAACACAAAGTCCTCCAAGTTCTTTAGTTTCCTCTGTTAATTTAATATCGGTTCCACGTCCAGCCATATTAGTTGCAATTGTAACAGCATTCTTTTCTCCGGCATGAGATATTATTTCAGCTTCTCTAGCATGATTCTTAGCATTTAATACTTCATGCTTAATACCAGCTTTCGTTAGCATATTACTAATTAATTCACTTGTTTCAACCGCAATTGTACCAACTAGAATAGGTTGACCTGTTTTATGACGCTCTTTAATAACATTTATAATAGCATTATATTTTCCATTCCTTGTTGGATAAACTAAATCTGGATAATCAATTCTAGCAATTGGTTTATTTGTAGGAACTGGAATAACATACATGTTATATATATTTCTAAATTCTTCTTCTTCTGTTTTAGCAGTACCAGTCATACCAGATAGTTTTTTATACATTCTAAATAAATTTTGGAAAGTAATAGTTGCCACAGTTTTCGTTTCTTGATTAATTTTAACTCCTTCTTTAGCTTCAACCGCTTGATGAAGTCCATCACTCCATTGACGTCCTTTCATAATACGTCCAGTAAATGGGTCAACTATTAATACTTCACCATCTTGAACCACATAATCAAAATCTTTTTTCATTGAATAATTTGCTCGTAATGCTTGATTAATATAATGAACTAATTCATTATTATTAATATCATATAAATTATCTAAATGAAAATAACTCTCAGCTTTTTTATTACCAACATCTGTTAAAGTAACACCTTTAGTTTTTTCATCATATATATAGTCTACTTCATCTTTTAAACTTTTA
>CADACC010000062.1 GCA_902786275.1 uncultured Erysipelotrichaceae bacterium
GAAAAACTTCCTGGAATAAAAATAGATAATAAAGAAATAAAACATATTGCTGCCCTATCAAATGGAGATATAAGATCAGCTTATAATTTACTTGAAATGGCTTATTATGCTGATGATAAGCATGAAATAACAGAAGAATTAATTAAAAGAATTAATAGTAAACCAGTATATTTTCACGATAAAAATGAAACTGGCCATTATGATCTATTAAGTGCTTTTCAAAAATCAATTAGAGGTTCTGATCCTGATGCAGCAATTCATTATTTATCTAGATTATTATTTGTTGGAGATTTAGATAGTATTTATAGAAGACTTTCTGTAATAGTATATGAAGATATTGGCCTAGCTAACCCATCTATGGGACCTAAACTTCATGCAGCAATTCAAGCTTCTGAACTAGTTGGAATGCCAGAAGCTGTTATTATATTAGGAGAAGTTGTAATAGAAATGGCTTTATCTCCTAAGTCTAATTCAGCATCATCTGCTGCTTTAGCTGCTTATGCTGATGTTGAAAAAGGTGTTACTGGAGATATTCCTGAAAATATAAGAATTGATACAAAAACGTATAAATACCCACATGATTATCCTAATTCATGGGTTAAACAAGAATATATGCCTAAAAACTTAAAGAATAGAAAATACTATGAACCAAGGTTTAATAAGTATGAAGCAAATTTATATAAAGTATATGAAGAAATGAGGAAAAATTAATAATATGAAAATAGCAATGATTGGTGTTGGAGCATACTCTACTGCTCTTACTTTAATGCTTTCTAAAAAAGAAAATAATAACATAATGATGTGGACAGAAAATCTAGAAATTGCCACTGATTTTAATGAAACTCATAAACTATCTAAAATATTTCCAGATTTAGAGATGCCTTTTAATGTTGAGGTAACTAATTCTTATGAAGAAGCTTTAAAAGATGCATCACTTATCTTTTTAGCACCTGCTGCTAAATATGTTGATGATGTATGTAAGTCTATGAAACCTTTTTATAAAAAACATATTCCTATATGTATTGCATCTAAAGGTATTGAAGAAACAACAGGTTCTTTTTTATCCGATATTGTTAAAAATGAATTAGAAACTGAAAATGTATCTGTTTTATCTGGCCCTACATTTGCAATAGATATGATAAATAATGAACCTACTGCTTTAGCATTAGCAGGAACTAATGAAGAAACTATTAATATCGTTAAAGAAAATTTAGCTAATGATACATTAAAATTAAGAGAATGTCATGATTTAATAGGTATTCAAATCTGTGGCTCTATTAAAAACGTTATTGCGATTGCTGCTGGTATTATTAAGGGTTTAGGATATACTGAATCTACTCTAGCCTTTTTAATTAATGAATCACTTCATGATATTAAATATTTAATTGATGAACTTGGTGGAGATAAAAAAACTGTATTATCTTTTGCTGGTATTGGTGATTTACTTTTAACTTGTACTTCTACTAAATCAAGAAACTTTTCTTTTGGATATACAGTTGGATCTACTAAAGACCCTGAAAAGATAAAAGAATTTTTAGATACACATACTGTTGAAGGTTACTATACTCTATCAAGTATATATAAATTAGTTAAAACTAATAATATTAACTTACCTATTATTAATTTGATATACGATATTATTATGAATGGTAAAGATCCAAATTTACTATCTAAATTTTTAATAGAAAAAAAATAGGAATTACATTAATTCCTATTTTTTTAACAGGTTCAAGTGGAATAATTATACGATCCTTTAATGGAGTTAAAACTCCAGTTTCCTCGTAATCTTTTTCAAAATATTCTTTTTTGGAACATTTTGGACAAATATGACTTAAACATATTACTTTTTCATATTTATCTGTTGGAACGTAACCCACAGTACTTTCTGATGGGAAATAGTCTTCTTTCCATACTTGAAGTTCTTTTTCATCAGGAACTAGTTCTGACCAAGTGTGATCACAGTTTCTTTGAGCCATTTCAATTTCATGTATTCTGTATTTAGCTTTCTCGGCCTTACGAACAATTTCTTGAAGAATCTCTAATTCGGTTTTCATTTATATACCCCCTTTGTAGATGATATAAGTATATCAAAATATCGAACAAATGTCAAACAATATAAAAAAACACACTTATTTTTAGTGTGTTTTTTGTTAGTCTACATCATTTCTAGATAAGATATTTGCTGGTGTTTTTCTAATTAAATTAATGACTGGTAAAAGTGAAACAAATATATTAAATATATACATAATTACTATAGACATTAATACAACTTTACTATTTATAACAAATACATACTGAAGATGACTTATTTTAGATAATTCTTTTAATATATAACTAGATAGAAGTACTCCAGGAATACCTGCAAGTGTTGTTATTGCGAAGGCTTCTCCAATAAACATCTTACATATATCTACCCTTTTAACTCCGATAGCTCTATATATACCTACTTCTTTTACTCTTGATAAGAAACTTGATCTGCTCATTAAATAAGCTTCAATTAAAGATATGGATATAATTACAATACTTACTACAAGGGTTGCTTTATTTTTATCAAAATTGCCTTTTATAAATTCATCTTTATCTATCTCATAAATACTTTTAACATTATATGAATTTTTATAGATATTTATAGCCTCGTTATTATCAGGACTATAAATAGTTATATTTTTTGTTTTAGGTATATATTTATAAAGAATAGTACTATCATTTGTAAAGAAATAATCCATATCATCAATAGGCTTATAATAACCTACTACTTTTAATTTATTTTTATTAATTTTTACATCAATTTTTTTATTTAGAGGATAATCATATCTATTATTATAGTTAACGATTATTTCATAATTGTTAATAGGAAGTTTTCCTTTAACGATATTCATTTTGTCTTTAAATAAATCATATGAATAAATTTCTTTTTCATCGCCTTCATAGTATTCAATGTCACTACTCATTTCTTTATTATTACTTAATAGATGAATCATATAAGATTTATCTATATAAATTGAAGGTTCTATTTTATTTGTAACTCCAACAATAGTAAACTCATCAATGCTAGTTTGGTATACTTTTTTACCTATTAAATCTTTAGCTGATTTTATACCTACCATTTTAAATTCATCTAATTTTTTTATCATATTTTCAAATGCAAGTTTATCAATTAATATTTCATTTTTATTTTCAGGCATTCTTCCATATATTAAGTCTTTTTTATTTACGTAATCTATAGGTGTTAGTGATCCTTGAATTCTTGGATCTGATATAAAGAATTGATAGTATGTATTTAACTTTATTTTTAACTGTATGTTACTTGAACCAGGTATTTTAAATAAATCTGGTGATAAGTTATTTATCTCATTATACTTTTTAATTTTATTTTTACCGTTTTCAATTAAGACATAACTTTTACTTTGATTAATAAATTCTTTATCATTTATAATAATAGTCCCATAATATGCTGAAAGCGCATACATTATAAATCCTCCGGATGCAAAGAAACCTGCTAGAAGTAATTTCTTTAAAAATGAGTAGTTAAATACTTTTTCAAAACCTTTAATAAAGAAACTAAATATATTAAAGATACTTGAATATTTTTTATTTTTTATATCTTCCGCATCAAAAGATGTATTCTCTATTTCTTCTTTTTTTATCTTTTTATATTTATCATCAATAAATTCAATTGATGATGTTTCATCTACTACTTCAGTTAAGAAATTATTATAAGTTTTTATATAATAATTGCCATTTTTAACGACTATATCAAGCTTTATTTCTTCTTTTGCATCATTAGTGTATATATTAATATTTGCACCTTTATCTTGATATTTAATGTTATTTTTAAAGTCTTTTAAGTAGAATTTGTTTTCAATTTGGTAATCTAGTTCTTCGGGTTTATCATTTTTATAATCTTTTGTAATAATTCCATCATTAAACTCTATTATTCTATCTGCATAAAACTTTGCTAATTTTTGTTCATGTGTTACAAGAATAACTAGTTTATCATTGGAAATTTGATGAATAATATTCATAACTTCAATACTATTTTTAGAATCTAAGTTACCTGTTGGTTCATCTGCTAAAATTATATCTGGATCTTTAACTAATGCTCTTGCAATTGCTACTCTTTGTCTT
>CADACC010000063.1 GCA_902786275.1 uncultured Erysipelotrichaceae bacterium
AGAAAATTATAGTTTAGCTCATAAGCAAACAATTCCAAAAGTAGAAGTTAAAGATTATCCTAAAAAAGATGAATTAAAAGAATATCCTATTTTAAATGAGATGTTTAAATCTGATGATAAAGTTAATAGATATTGGGTTAATAAATGTGTAAATAAATTAGATAAATTAGGATTAAAAAATAAACAATATTTAGATAGACTAGAAGAAGAAGCAGATATAAAGAAAACAATAAGTGAAAAATTAGAAACTAATATGTTTAGTTATCCAGTAACTTTGGAACACTATGTTAATTTATTCTGGGAGTGCGGAAGTATTGTTGGTGCAGGCCGTGGTTCAAGTTGTTCAGGTTTAAATCATTATCTTTTAGGTATAACTCAACTTGATCCAATTCAGTGGTCACTTCCATTCTGGCGCTTAGAACTTTTAAGAAATAGGTGCCCTATACAGTAATGTATAGTATAAAAAATTTCGTGAACCTTATTACTCAAGGGTGTGTAAGAAACAAATAGTTCTAGTAGGAAATGACTAGTTAATTCTTATGCTAACAGGGAAGCCTTAACAAGTAAAGTTGAAGGTAATCCAGTGCCAAGGCGGCAGCCGCCGCAAGGTGTAACGACTATCCGAAAGGAGTAGAGTAGAAGATGAGTTACTACTCGAAGTGCGAAAATCTTTAAATATTTTCTACCACTTTGGTCAAAAAGGTAGAAAAGCGTTAATTCATTTTTCATATAATAATAGAAAATAATGAAGGAGGAATTAACAGTGCTAATTTATAAAATAACAAACACAATAAATAATAAATGTTATATTGGTCAAACAATAAAATCTGCTGAAGAAAGATGAAAAGAACATAAAAGAAGTATAAATATCAATCATCCAAATTGTATTAATAAAACTTTATATAAAGCTATGAGAAAATATGGAATTGAAAATTTTACTTTTGAAGTTCTTCAAGATAATATAGAGACTTATGAACAACTAGATAAAGCAGAAATTTATTGAATAAATTATTATAATAGTTTTGTAAAAGGATATAATGAAACCTTTGGAGGTCAACGATATCACAAAATACTTCCAAATAAAGAAATTATTGAAGATTATTATAAGACTAGGAGCGCAAGAAAAACTGCATTAAAATTTGGGATAAATAATAATACAGTTGATGATATCTTAAATAGTAATAATATTCCAAGATTTACTTTTAGACAAGCAGCAGGACAAAGAATAGCAATAAGTAAAGATAATTTTTATAAAGAATTTGATTCTGTAAAAGATTGTGCTGAATGATTTGTAGAAAATAAAATATGTAAAACTACTAAAGTAGAAAGTGCAAGAACAGGACTTAAAGCAGCTAGAGCGGGGAACGGATATTATTGTGGTTATTTTATAAAAAATATTTAAAGAATAAGATATAGTCTACGCCATCAGAAATGGTGGATAACGTGATTTAAATAAAGAAAGAGTCGAATTAGGAGATATTGACTTAGATTTGTGTCCAAGCAAAAGACCTAAGATATTAAATGAAATTAAAAAAGAAAGAGGAGAGAATTTTAATAAAGATATTGATGAATTAAGTAGAAAAAATTTAGGTTGTACTTTAATTGCGACTTTTGGTACAGAAGGAACTCGTTCAACAATTTTAACAGCCTGCCGCGGATATAGAAGTGAAGATTTTCCTGATGGAATAGATGTTGATACAGCACAATATTTAAGTTCATTAATTCCTAGTGAAAGAGGATTTTTATGGTCTTTAAATGATGTTGTAAATGGAAATCCAGATAAAAATAGAAAACCTAATAAAATATTTATTAATGAAGTAAATCAGTATCCTGGCCTTTTAAATATTATGCAAGGTATTGAAGGGTTAATTAATAAAAGAAGTTCTCATGCTTCAGGAGTTATCTTATTTGATGAAGACCCATATGAATTTGGTTCATTTATGAGAACTCCAAAAGGCGAAGTTATAACAGCTTACGATTTACATATGTGTGAAGCTTGTGGTATGACAAAATATGATTTCTTAGTAACAGAAGTTCAAGATAAATTGGCGGAAGCTATTAAAATGTTACAAGATTATGGAGAGATTGAAAGTGATTTAACTTTAAGAGAAGTTTATGATAAATATTTTCATCCTAATGTATTACCTATTGAAGATGATAAATATTGGAAAGTTATTCAAGAAAATAGTGTCCTTAATATTTTTCAATTTGATAGTGATGTAGGTTCTCAAGCCGCAAAAAAGATTAAACCAACAAATATTATAGAACTCTCAGATGCAAATGGATTAATGAGATTAATGACTTCTGAAAAAGGACAAGAGTCTCCTATGGAAAAATATATTAGATTTAAAAATAATATAGACTTATGGTAATGGAAAAATATATTAGATTTAAAAATAATATAGACTTATGGTATAAAGAGATGGATGAATATGGATTAACAAAAGAAGAACAAAAAATTCTTGAGCCATACTTTAAATCTTCACATGGAGTGCCTCCATCTCAAGAGCAATTAATGCGTATGCTAATGGATGAAAAGATTTGTCATTTTACTTTAGGAGAAGCAAATGCCGCAAGAAAAATTGTTGGTAAGAAGCAGATGAGTAAAATTCCGGGATTGAAAAAGAAAATTTTAGACCAAGCATCTAGTCCTTGTATGGGAAATTATGTATGGACTTGCGGAGTTGGTCCTCAAATGGGATATTCATTCTCAGTTATTCATGCTCTTGCATATAGTTTTATAGGTTTTCAAACTGCTTATATAGCAACAAGATGGAACCCTATTTATTGGAATACTGCTTGTCTTATTGTTAATAGCGGAAGTCTTGAAGAAGATAGTGATTTTGAAGAAGATGAAGATGGATTTGTTGTTGAGAAAAAAGAGAAATCAACAGATTATGCAAAAATAGCAAAAGCATTAAATGAAATTTTAAATAGAGGAATAAAAGTAAGTTTAGTTGATATTAATAAATCTGATTATAGTTTTCAACCAGATATAGATAATAATGAAATATTATTTGGAATGAAAGCTTTAAGTAATGTAAGTGGAGCAACAATAGAACAAATTAAAAATAATAGACCTTATACAGGAATTGCAGATTTTATGGCTAGATGCCCATTAAATAAAAGTGCAATGATAAGTTTA
>CADACC010000064.1 GCA_902786275.1 uncultured Erysipelotrichaceae bacterium
TAAAAAAGAATATGAAGAATATAATGGTAAAAAATATGATAATTCTGATATTGAATATTTTACTGTTAAATTATCTAATAAAAATTTATTTAAATATGTATCAAGTAAAAAAGCAATTGATATTATGGAAAATGGTACTGGTATTATTTATTTTGGTTTTCCACAATGCCCATGGTGTCGTACTTTAGTTCCTTATTTAGAAGAAACTGCAAAAGTTAATGGTATAAGTGAAATATATTATTTAAATATTCTTGAACTTAGAGATTCATATAAGGTTGAGAATAAAAAAGTTGTAACTGATAAAAAAGGAACAAAAGAGTATTATGAAATATTAAAACTTCTTGATAAACACTTAGAAAAATTCTATGTTACAGATGATAGTGGAAAGAAATATGATACTGGTGTTAAAAGATTATATGCACCAACTACTGTAGTTGTTAAAAATGGTAAGATAGTTGCTTTCCATCAATGAACTTAAAAAAGTATTAAATGAAAAAATTTCTTTAATATCAAATACAGTGTGTACTGATAATGGTTGTTAATGATAAAAATGTGCAAGGATACTTGCACTTTTTTATTGTTATGAATTATTATTTTAGTTATAATAATTTATTAGAAGGAGAGTGATTCATTATGAAGATGGTTACGTTATTACCTGCTGATAGATATTTAGTAATTAATAAAACTATTTTATCTGATCAAGATAGAATCACTCTTATTAACCTTTATGAACCTATAATTGGTTCAACTGCTGTTGGACTTTATTTTGCTTTATGGAATGACCTTGATGTAACAAGTATAGCAAGTATTGATCATAATCATCATCACTTAATGACTTTATTAAAGTTAAGCTTAAGTGATATTAAGAAATCTAGAGAAGCTTTAGAAGGTATGGGGCTTCTTAGAACTTACTTTAAAGAAGGAGATATTAATGAATACGTTTATGAACTTTATTCTCCTTTATCACCAGCTGAATTTTTTGATAATGCTATATACAATGTTGTTTTATATAACAATGTTGGTAAAACTGAATATGATAATTTAGTTAAAAAGTATCAAAGATTTGATATTGATTTAAGTGGGTATGATGATATTACTAAGAAGTTAAATGATGTATATGAATCAACTGATATATCATCACCTGATAATATTAGATCAAGAGATGCTCTTGGTATTAATACTGATAATATAATTGATTTTGATTTTATTTTTTCATCTCTTCCTAAAGGTTTGGTTAACGAAAGAACTTTTAGTTTAGAGGTTAGAAAGTTGATTAATCAATTAGCATATATATATGATTTTGATAACATTAAGATGTGTGAGTTAATTAGAGATTCTATTTCAACTAGAGGAATTATTGATAGAAGTGACTTAAGAAAAAATGCAAGAACAACATATTTATCAAAAAATGGTAATTTACCAACTCTTATTTATAGAACTCAACCTGAATATTTAAAGAGTCCCAGTGGAGATAATTCTAAAACTGGTAAACTTATTGCACTTTTTGAAAATACAAGCCCATATGATTTTTTAAAAGCTAAAAATAAAGGTGCTAAACCTACAGCTAGTGATTTAAAACTTTTAGAAACACTTTTAATTGATATGGATTTAAAACCTGCAGTTGTTAATGTATTAATAGATTATGTTCTTAGAAAGAATAATAACCGTTTAACTAGGGGATTTACCGAAACTATAGCAGGTCAGTGGAAAAGAGAAAATATTGAAACTGCAGCTGATGCTATGGCGTTTGCTAAAGAAGAACATAAAAAGATGACGAAGATAGTAGAAAAGAAAACTATAAAAGAAAAAGAAGAAAAGAAACCTGAATGGTTCGATAAAAAATTAGAAAAAAATGAAGTAAATGAAGAAGAAGCTAAAAAACTTAACGAAATGATGGAAAAATATAGGTGATAATTTATGGAAAGTATGAACATTGATAGTAAAAATATTGATAAAGAATTAAAAAAAGAATTATTATCTGCAAAAAAAGATGAAAAATTCGTTAAGTTAATGGAAAAACTTAAGATAGATGATAAAACTGCTTCAAAGTATACTTCTAAACTTCAAGAAACATTATGTGAACTAGAAAATTGTCGTCATTGTAAAGGTTTATATTGTTGTAAGAATAAATTAGAAGGACATGTTTCTTATCCTAAAAATGAAAATGGTAGATTAATTTTTAGTTACGTTCCATGTAAATATCAAGAGAAACTTAATGATGAACTTTCTAATAAAACAACCAGTTTATATTCACTTTCTTCAGCAAGAATGAAAGATATTGATATTTCTGATAAAAAGAGAACTGAAGTTATATGTTATTTAGATAAATTCTTTGATGAATATTCTCCAGCAAAAAATAATGTTGGACTTTATCTTCATGGTTCATTTGGATCTGGTAAGAGTTTTTTGGTATCTGCACTTTTAAATGAACTTCATGAGAAGAAAAAAGCATCAGTTTGTATGATATATTTTCCTGAAGCTTTAAGAACTTTAAAAGATGACTGGGATGATTTTGGTTCTAAAATTGAATATTTAAAATCTGTTGATATATTATTAATTGATGATATAGGTGCAGAAAAAGTAACTGAATGGGGAAGAGACGAAGTTCTTGGAACTATTCTTCAAGCTAGAATGGATTCTAAACTTGCAAC
>CADACC010000065.1 GCA_902786275.1 uncultured Erysipelotrichaceae bacterium
ACTCGTGAATTTGATACCAGTGGAATAAATGGTAATTATGCAATTGTTTTATGTAACTCTGGAGAAGTAGTTGGAAGAATAGATTATCGAGGTTACCATAGTTCTTATTATTTGGGTGATGTAGGCTATTTAATTAATCCAGAACATAGAGGACATAATTATGCTTATCAAGCATTATGTTTACTTGGTGAACATTTAAAAGAAAATGGAATAGATGATTTTTGGATATGTACAACTATAGATAATAAAGCATCTATGAGAATAATAACTAAATATGGTGGAACTTTAATAAATGAGCGTTGCGGCAATATGTACTATACAGCTAATACACGTGTTAGAACTGGTGAAGATAAAACTTCTAGAACTAGTTAAAAAAAGATTAGATTGCATCTAATCTTTTTCTATGCAATAATAGTTTTATAAAGTTACAAACTATAGGGGGATTTATATGGAAGTAATTTATCGTCGTGATATTGATATTAATGATAATAGAAAGTTAAGTTATGCTGTTATTCAGGAACTTTTATGTGATTATCATATTGATGAATCATTTTATAATGGTCAAGAATTAGAAAAAAGTTATTCATTTCATAGATCTAATGATTATGCATTTAATGCAATCTTTTTTGTAGGTGATGATAGTAAATTAAAAATGCTTTCATTTTCATTTGACGTAGATCATCCACTTTATGTACCACTTCTTCATTTAATTAATTATGATGGCGAATTAATAATAGATGATGATGATACAAGAGAAGAAAATAAAAAGTATTTAAAAATATATAAAAAAGGTGATATTATCTTTCTTGATTTTTATAATCTTCTTGAAAATGATAGATCATTTGAACGATTTTATGTTTTTATAAAAAATATAACTTTTGATGGTAGAAGTAAAGTTGATCATCAAAATAAAGATACAAGAAAAAAACTAAATCAGTTTTATGGTGAGGCTTTTGATAGACAAATAACTTTAGAGCAATATTGTGTTGCAAATCATATAGATGCTACTGGTTTTAGAAGAGTAAGAACTAATAATGTAAAAAAAGACTAGATTGTATCTAGTCTTTTTTATGTTATAATATTTTCTACGCAGGGTGTGGTTTTGTGGAAAAATATCATATTGAAAATAATTTATTTGCTTTTCATGTAACAAAAAGGGAATACATGGATAGTATTGTTAAAAATGGATTACTTCCTTTAAATGGTGATAGAAGCAAATCAGTTGGTGAAGAAGGTAACGGTTATAATCGCATATATTTTTTTACTAATGGTAATCACATGCAAGAATGGATAACAGATTTGTATCCTGATGAAAATATATATGATATTGAATTATTAATGTTTAATTTAAAAGGAAGAGTAGTATACTGTGAAAATGGTTATAACTGGTATTTAATCAAGGGTATCAAACCTGAAAAGATTCAATTTTTAAGACTACATGATTTAAATACTGGTGAATATGTTCCGCTTAATACTCAAGATAGAGCTATGATAGAGTGGAAACCTTTATCAGAATATAAACCTTTTACAAGAAAAAGAAGTTAGTTAAAGTTCTAATGTTTTTATTAATGTAAATATATATAAAGACTAGATTATATCTAGTTTTTTTATGTTATACTTAAATAGGTGAACATAGAAATGAAAAAACATAAGAGTAGTAATAATAATTTTATTAATTTTAATATATTTAGTTTTTTATCTACTTTTGTTAGAAGTCTTATTGAAATCTTTATATCACTATATTTATTTAAAAAAGGATTCTCAATTAAAAGTATTGTTTTGTTTTATTTTGTTGCTAATTTATTAGCTATACCAATAGCTTATATTTATGCAAAAATAGGTGAGAAAACAAAGTATTCCTATATAATGATATTTGGTTATATTTCTTTTATAGTTTTACAAATTATTTTAAGACATGCAGTTATATCAAATTATTATATTTTATTAATCGCTTTTATGTACTCTTTATATCGAAGAGGTTACTGGGTTTCAAGAAGATTTTATATAACTAATGTAATGCCTGATAAAAAGTCTTCATGTAGATTCTTATTTGTTATATTTGGTGGTCATTATTTTATTTATAAGTTTGATTCCCTTATCAAAAATTACTTATGAATCTAAACACCAAAAAATAGAATTATTTAAAAATTTAAAGAAAAGTAATTTTCAAAATTTACTTGCATTTTCATTTTTTGAACTTGATGATTTAATGGCATATTTATTTCCTATATATATTGCTATATATATTAATACCACATATACTTTAGCTGGTAATTTAAATGCTCTTAATAATGTTGCTATTATTATATTTTCAATTATTTATGCAAAAATAATCAATGAAAAAAGGAACTATTTTGTGTTAAGTACACTTTTAGTTATTATTAGTGCACTTTTAAAATTAAGTGTAACTAATTATTTAATATTAATTGTATATTTTATTGATGGAATTGTTTTAATGATTCATAATCAATCAAATAATAAAATATATTTTGAAGAAAGAAATAATATTGATCCGACTCATCAAAGTTTAATATATCAAGTTGTTGAATGTATATCGAGAAGTTTTGTTGCACTTTTTTTACTTTTATTTATAAAAGATATTAAAAGTATGATTTTAGTTGTTAATTTATTTATATTAATTATGTTATCAGTGTATTTAGTTTTAGATGGGAAAAGGAAAGAATAATATGAAAAAGTATTTATATGATTATATAGGTGAAATAGATTCTTTATTAAATAATAATAAGAGTAAAATAAATGATGATGTTATAAGTAATCATTTAACTAAGATTAGTTTCTTTCAACATGAAAGACTGATACATTTACTTGTAACTTTATTTTACGCATTACTCCTTATTATTTTTATGGCACTAGGCACACTATCTTTTATGTTTTATTTTATTTCGTTGATTATATCTATATTTTTAATATTTTATATAATTCACTATTTCAGATTAGAAAATGGTGTCCAGTATTTATATAAACAATATGATTTATTATTAAATAAAAAGAGTTAATATATATTTACCATGAATCATTTATATTTAAAACAGATTACTTATTAAAAGATAATCTGTTTTTTCTTTACAATAAAAAAATACTAATGTTATAATAACTTTTAACTTAAATGAATGTTTAGAAATACATGGAGTTATATGGGAAAATTTGATTTTGAGGATAAAAAGGCCGAATTACTAGTAAAGAAGAATATAATTTAACTACAAGTGAATCAAGAAAACCAACGTAGTAGCAAAGGATAATATGTAATATGAAAACATTTCAAGAAATTAATGTAGATTTTTTAGAAAAAATAAATAAAGGTTCCAGCAAAGATAAATTTGAAGCTTGGACTATGGTTAGAAGTGATAGAGAATTTTTAAGATGGGCTATTGCTCCTTTTAAAGATAAATGGGGTAAAGACTCTGTTAATGCACCTCAAGAGATATATCAACAACTTGTTAATGCTGTTTATTTAACTGAGAATTTAGCTAGAACATCTTTAGATGGAGACAGATATTCATTTTTGCTAATGACTTTATATAATCCAAGTTTAAGGCTAACAAATATGCAAAAAGATTTTGCATATCAGGAAGCAATTAAGGGCTATGAAACAATTACGTACGCCAATACTGAAGTATTTGAAGGTGTTGTTTGTGATCATGGTTCAGGTTCTTTTGATATAAAATATTGGATTCTTAGAAATAATAATTGGTCTATTGAAGAAAAGAAAACACTTATTTATGAGTTTTTTGCTGATCAAGACATATATGAAGAATTCTTAGGTGATTGGGAATCAAATATATTTGAAGAACATTCTCTTGATGTTGTTAATATTGATAAATACTCTTTAGATTTTAATCAATGTATGATGTATGAATATTCATATGAATACTATTTAGATATGTATGGATATAATCGTGAAGTTACTGATGAAGTATGGAATGAAATACAATTTTGTAATTTAATGCATATACTTAGACCTTCAAGAGGTGAATCTGGTACATCTAGAAGAAGACTAAATGAGATAAATAATGAAGACTAGGTTTAAACCTAGTCTTATTTTATGTTATAATGGAATTAGCAAGGAGCAATAGTATGGGGACTTTATATATCTTTTTTGGACCTTCTGGTGTTGGTAAAGATTTTTTACAAAAAGGTTTTATTAGTTATTCCGAGAAAGCTCTTTCTGTAGGCGAATCAAATAAAATAGTTAAACCTGTTGAAAGAATTCATTCAAGAAAAAAGAGAAACTACGAAGGTCCTTCAATTCATAAATTTGATATTCCGTCTGCTGATATTGCTGTTCCTGAAAATTTTTATGCGTTTGTAAATGGTGCTTGTGTTGGTATTAATAAAGAAAAGTTAAAAACAACTTTAGCATCAGGAACAGATTTAGTTTTTTCAACAGGTTCTGTTGATATGATAGAAAAACTAATTAATGATCCTGACATAAAAAATAATATTTGTTTAATATATCTAACAGGTCCAGGATATGATGAAAGAACATATTTTGTTTTAGAACTTCAAAGAAACCATCTTTCTAGTAATTTAGAAGACATTGCATTTTCAGCAAATGAAAGATATAAAAATAGTTTACGTGTTGCTGAGTTTTATAATAATAACAAAATGCTTTTTGATTATGCTTATATAAATGTTACATCTAAAGCAACAAGAAGTGCAGCTGAAGCATTTAAATCAGTTTTTCTTGATAAGTTTTATCAAGCTATATTATGTGATACAAGAGAAGATGGACCATGCTGGATTTCTAATAAAGCAAAGAATAGAAATAGAAATTAATATATTTAAAGGAGAATAGTTTATATGAAAAAAGGTAATATTATATTTTTAGGAGTAGTTCTTGTTTTAATAGTTGGAGCTATCATATTTTCTATATTTTTAGGAGATAAAAATGATAAAGGAAATGCAGCTGATCCTAATTATGGTGGAAATAAAGAAGTAATGAATCTTGTTAGTGGGAAACACTATGCATTAATTAGTGTAAAAGGTTATGGAAAGATAAAGTTAGAACTTGATGCTGATATTGCACCAATTACAGTAACTAATTTTCTTGATTTAATAAATGAAAAATTCTATGATGGTTTAACATTTCACAGAATCATGGATGGCTTTATGATTCAAGGTGGAGGATATGATGAAAATGGAGACAGAAAATTAGCAAGAAGTATTGAAGGTGAATTTGCTGAAAATGGTAAAGTAAACACTATTTCTCATAAAAGAGGAGTTATATCTATGGCCAGAGCTAAAGGTTCTAATACAGCTTCTAGTGAGTTTTTTATAACTCAAGCTGATAGTTTACATTTAGATGGTAAATATGCTGCTTTTGGTTATGTTATTGAAGGTATGGATGTTGTAGATAAAATAGCTAAAAAAGCAAAACC
>CADACC010000066.1 GCA_902786275.1 uncultured Erysipelotrichaceae bacterium
TAGTAATTTTACGAACAGTTAGAAGATTGAAAATTATGATATAATTATATATGGGAGTGATTATCTATGAAAATAAAATCACTATATGTGTGTGTTAATGATATGAAAAGAGCAATTAATTTTTATACTAACTTTTTTGAAGTGAAGCCAGTTAAGGAAGATAATGTTTATAGTGTTTTTGATATAAATGGGTTTAGGTATGGTTTATTTGCTTATAAAGAAATGAATGAAGAACATTCTTTTGGTAGTAATTGTCTACCAAGCATAGAGGTAGATGACATAAAAATATTAAAAGAAAAAATATCCCATTTAGAAATATGTTTTCCTTTAACTCAGATTGGAAATAATTGGGTTTGTGAATTTGTGGATAGTGAAGGAAATCATATAGAGTTAACAGCACCAATTGTTTGATCGAAAAATTTTTGTTTTTACGAACAATCGTAAGATTAAGATATTAGGAATGAAAGTTCCTTTTATTTGTGATATAATATAGATATATTAATAGTGATTTGCTAATAAGGAAACTTAAAGTTGCGAAGAAAATTACAGTTGCAAAATGTAGTTGGTAGAAAAACTTTGAGTGCTACCACATAATAGAGTTATACATTGGGAGGTGTATAATATGTTTTTTGGAGAGAATCTTCAAATATTAAGAAAAAGAGATAATTTATCACAAGAAGATCTTGCAGATAAATTACAAGTTTCAAGACAAGCTGTTAGTAAATGGGAAAGTGGTACTGGATTTCCTGAAACTGAAAAAATAATAGCTATTTGTGAAGTATTTAAATGTAGTATGGATGAATTAGTTAAAGGTAAAATATCATTAGATGTTAAATCTGAAAAAGAAGAATATGAAAGAATAATGAATAAACAAATATATGGTTCTATGTTAGGTGTAGCTATTATTTTGTTAGGTGTAACTATAATGATGATTTTAATGGGTTTAGCTCCAGCTGGTGAATTAGAAGAAAGATATTCAATGTTTGGTATAATATCTATTTTAATTGCTGTAGCAGTCGCAGTACCAACATTTATAATCACAGGAAATGAAGCGGAAAACTTTAAAAAAAATAATACTAAAATTACAAATATGTATACTGATAAAGAATTAGAAAATATAAAAAGAAAAACAACAATTATTAAAGCTATTGGAATTTTTATTATATTAGTAGGTACAATAATAATGTTTTCAACAATGGCTCTTAATATTTTTGGAGAAAGAACACAATTATCAGTTGCTTGTTTATTAGGATGCATAACAATAGCTATTCCATTTTTAATATATGCTGGTCAAAATGAAGAAAAAGTTGATATTGAGAAATATAATCTAGGCCAAACCAAAGAAGCTAAAAAGAATCAACAATTAATTGGAAAGCTATGTGGAACTATAATGCTTGTCGCAACTATTATTTTCTTAATATGGAGTTTCACAACAAATATGTGGAATATTAGTTGGATCGTTTTTCCAATTGGTGGAATTCTATGTGGTATTGTTGGAACAATATTTGGAAGCAAAGAATAAAAAAAGATTATAATTCAAACATTTATAATAGATAGTTGTTCGGACTATTAAGATATTATGATGATCAAAACATTTTATCAATCAATAACAGAAAGTTGTCCCATTGTATAGGGTACATGTGTTGCAAGTAATATTGCTGCACAAGTAATAAATTAAAAGACTAGGTAAAACTAGTCTCTTTTGTATGTTCGGAAAGTAGTAATCTTACGATTATTTAAGTTTAAAAAATACTAGGTTTTATGGTATAATTAAATAATAAATAGAAATATATGGAGGAGATACCTATTATGAAAAAGTTTAAATTATTATATTATGTTACAACAGTTATGAGTATGTTAGTTGGTTTATGGCATTTTTTTGTTCCAGTTATGTTTCAATGGTATGATTATTTACCAATGCAATATAAAAACTTAATTGTAGGAATAGATTATACAAATTATTGTTTCTCACTATTATTATTTGGAAGTAGTTTGCTTTTAATAATATGGGGGAAAAGAGCATTAGGTGAAAGTAAGGAAGCTAAAGAACTGTATTTCTTTTTGACTATTGTTTGGATATTTAGAGCATGTTTAGCAACATTTCTTGAACCATGGCCATTAGAACCTGTACCTTGGGCAGCACTATTACAACTTGTATTATCTGATTTATTAGCATTTATGATGATAATTATGAGTATTGTATTTTATAAAAAAATAAAAAAGATTAAATAGAAAAATTAAAGTTTATTTATTAGTTCGTAAGGTTAAGATATTACGAGAAAAAAATGTAGTAACATTTATGATAAAATATACTATGAAAGGGTAAGATCAATCAAAAAAAGGATACTGGGAAGTATTATAAATCAAAGTTTTACTTAATCCAAAGTTAAATATTTTATCACCTTCTTTTGAAAATTGCCCTACAAGCCGCAATCAAAGCAAAAAACAATAAGTAATTAAACTAAAAAAGACTAGAGAAATCTAGTCTTTTCAAATTAAGTCACATTCAATAATTTAATCATTTAATTTTATG
>CADACC010000067.1 GCA_902786275.1 uncultured Erysipelotrichaceae bacterium
TCATAATCTTTACCAAATTCAACATCGAAGAAATCTCCACATATTGTATTAACATGCTTAGCAAAATCTCTTTGTTTTAATTTTTCTAACATGTTTTCGGTAATATCTATGACAGTAACCTCTGCGTTTGGAAACATTTCAAATAAGTGTATTAATTCTAACCCGGTTCCTGCTCCTAAATCTAATATTCTTTTAGCGTCTTTATCTAAATTATTTGCTAATTCAGCTTTTGTATCCATATAACTAGAATGAACTTCGTCATAACTATCTATCTTTTCATTAAAGAAAGCTCTGACTTTTTGATTTCTATCATATAAATTCATATTATTTCCCCCTTAAATTTATTTCAATATTCTTTTTTATTAATTCCTTGATTTCTCCTTCTGTTAGCTTAATACTATTAACACTTAATTGTGTTGCCATACCATGTGTATAGAATCTTACATCGCGATATATTCTATTAGCTTCTTCTAAAGAAATATTATATTGCTTAGTCATCGCAACAATTGTTTCCTTATTTCTTTCTGTATTTAAAACTTCTTTTACAGTTCTAGAACCTGCTAAATCAGCCATAAATTTTGAAAAAAACATATTAGGTTCTTTTTTTGCATACAAAGCATAAGCATAACTAATTGTATATAAGTAATCATTTTTATCCACATATTTACTAATGAATTTTTTATAATCTTCATCTATGTATTTTTTTAGATCAATCTTATATTCATCAAAATTAGTATAGTTTTTAAATATTGGTTGAGTTGAGCATCCAATATACTTTGATAACTCTCTCACGGTTAATCTTGTATAACCAAATTCTTTTATAAAATCTATACTCTTTTTAAGTATTTCTTCTTTAGAAAATTTAATAGTTATTTAATATATTAACACGTTTTCTACAATTGTCAACTAAAAAATAACATTTGTTATTTTATTTTGATAATACATAAAAAAATCTCGCTAATGTAACGAGATTTATTTGTGATAATTATTCTGGTTTCTTCTTCATTCCAAAAGAAAGATTCATAAAAATACTTGTTTATTTTTTCTTGCTATTCCTTTTTAGATATATTGCTTCACCATTTTCTGGTTTTTCATATTGGAAATCTGATGCATAAATTGCAGAAAAACAGTATGGGTATTCCTCAATTTGGGTATAACAAACACCGATATATGTATCTGGAAATTCTTTTCCTTCCTCATCTTTTCCACCCTCAGCAAACAATATAGCATCGCATCTTTTATTATTAAAGAATTTAGGAACATTTACACTTATTTCTTCTGAATAAGATTTAATTTCATCCATTGATTCTTGATTAAGATAAAATGTATATTTATCCATATCTTCAAACTTTTCTAGTTCTAGCATTGGGTCTCCGGCGAATTCTATTATATTCATACTTTCTCCTTATTATTTTAATATTTTATTTTCCACAGCAGTTTTTATATTTCTTTCCGCTTCCACATGGACATGGATCATTTCTGCCTATTTTATTTACTCTTTTAGGAGCTTTTTTTACTTTTTCCTTGCCATCATTAGCATGTCCTTCAAGAGTTTGTTTTCTTTCTGTATTTTGTCTTACTTCAGCTTTAAGAAGTAAAATTGCAACGTTTTGATCTATACGATTCATAAATTCATCAAATAGTTCAAATCCTTCCATTGTATAAGCTTGAACTGGATTAACTTGACCATATCCACGAAGACCAATACCTTCTTTTAAATGTTCCATGGTATTCATATGATCAACCCATAGATCATCTATTACTCTTAATGTAATAGCTTTTTCAAACTCGTTAATTGCAGGATTTCCATCCATTTTCTTATCGTAGTCTTTAATTACTACATCAGTTAAGTAATCAACAACTTCTTGTTCTTTCATTTCTTCAATCTTTTCAACTTTTATAAGTTTTCCAGATTTGATGAAGTTAGTATTAACATATTCAATGATTTCAGATTTATCATCATCTGTTAAATATCCTTCAGGTTCAATATGACTATCAACTAGAACTTGAATTGTATTTTTAAATGATTCAATTACTCTATCATGGATACTTTCTTGATCTAAGATTTCATTACGACGAGCATAGATAATTTCTCTTTGTTCATTCATAACATTGTCATAATCAAGAAGAGATTTTCTTATATCGTAGTTATTACCTTCTACTTTCTTTTGAGCTGTTTCAATACTTCTAGTTAAAGCTCTAGATTTAATAGATTG
>CADACC010000068.1 GCA_902786275.1 uncultured Erysipelotrichaceae bacterium
AATGATAAATTTATTATCTTTTTTATCTACATTAGTTACTTCTTCGTTAATTATTTTTACACCATTATTTATAGCTTCATCAACTAAAGCATTAACAACGCTTATTGCTTGATTAGAGTTTGGATAATAGTATCCATTTTTAATAAAAGGAACTATTCCAATTGAATCTAAAAAAGCATGAGCTTTAGTTAGATTTAATTGATTTACTATTTTTGTGTAATCTCCAGATGAATGATAGTATTTTAAATCTTGATTTTCATTCCAATAATTGCATTTACCATTACCAGTCATAAGTATCTTTTTACCTAGTTTTTCATTTTTTTCAAAGATAGTAACATCATTTCCATTTCTACTTGCTTTAATAGCTGCAGTTAAACCAGATGCTCCACCGCCAATAATAAATACTTTTTTCATAAATATATCAACTCGTTTTTCTATAAATATTATACAATATAAAAAACCTTTAAACAAATTGTTTAAAGGTTAATTTATTATCTATTAAATTCTCTACCAGTTTTCTTTAACTTATTAGTTTCCCATGCATGACCATCAAGTTTATACTCAACCATATGGTCTTCTTTTCTAAATACATACCATATTACTTTTCTTATTCTATTATCTTTTATATCTAAAAATAAATCTTTAGCTTTATATCCATCTAAAAGTTTCTGATAAGCATCAGCTAAATCTAAATGAGATACTTTATTATTATTTGTATTCATAGAAGCATTAGTTTCATTAAATTCTCTCTCCATTATTGTACCCATGATCAGCTGTTATAACTATAACAGTATTATCATATACTCCATTATTCTTAAGCATATCTATATAACTGCTTAATAGTTTAAGTGATGCTTGCATCTCTTTAGTTTCGCTACTATTTTTTTCTGATACTCTAGTTAGTTCTGAAGATGTTGTATATGGTGGATGAACTCCATTTGTATGAATAAACTTAAATTGTTTTTTATCAGTTTTAGTTACAGGATAATTTAAAATATAATTATAGTTATCTATATTTTAAATCTTCAGTATTATTATTACAGTTCATGTATTTAATATTAGGAATAATATTAAATATAAATGGAATATAATTATTTCCAATATAATTAAGCCCACATTTAAACATATATAAAGCCCTATTTTCTTCATTAGTTAAAAACACAATATTATTAGTAACTCTAGCTTTCTCTGTAGTCCAGTTAAGTTCATGTTCATACATATTAATTTCATAATCTTCATTTATAAGTCTATCTAGAAATTTTGAGTTATCAAATGCTTTGTTGTAAAAAATTAAATAATCATCTTCATTATAATTTGCAGCTCCAGATATAATTAAAGGAATTGATTCTCTAGTAAACAGATAATGTGATAATGTATCAGGATAATAAGTTTAATACTTTATCAAATTTTCTAGAATCAACTGCATCTACAACAAATATTATAAAGTTTTTATCAGTAGAAAAATTAGTATAATTTCTATTAGTTACTTTAAGCAAATTACTTTCAGTATTAGCATTAGTAACAGTTATACTAAATAAAAAAACAGCTATCATTAATAAGAATATATTTATACATCTCTTCATGTTTATACTACCTTACTTTTTACTACATGAATTATTATATAACAAATAAAAACTTTAAACAATAATGTTTAAAGTTTTTTAATTATCTATTAAATTCTCTACCAGTTTTTACTTGATTATCTTTTTCCCAAGCATGACCTTTTGTTTTATATTCAACCATATGGTTTTCTTTAGTATATCTATACCAAATAAATGTTCTTTCTCGTTCATCAGGTATATTGTTAAATAATTCATTTGATTTTTTGTCATCTAATAATAGTTTATAAGCTTCCATTAAATCCAAGTGAGATACCTTTCGGTCAGATACTTTCATTTCCTTATTCTTTTCATTAATTCCTTTAATGTAAAGAATTGGATTCTTCTTACCAACAGAGTCTCCACCAGTATACCCATGATCAGCAATAAATATAATTACTGAATTATCATATACACCATTGGCTTTAAGTAGATCAATATAAGAACTTAAAAGTTTAATAGATGCATTTATTTCAGTTTGATATGATGATTTCTTTTCACTAACTCTTTTTAGTTCTGCAGTCATATTATATGGAGGATGTGCTCCATTAGTATGAATAAATTTAAAATTCTTAGCATGTTCTTTTGAAACATTAGCATATCTAATCATATTATAATTATCTATGTTATCCCATGAGTACGCATTTTCATAATCTGCTTTTTTGCCATAATTAAAATTCATTCTTTCAATATGTGCATATTTTTTTAAGAAATATGGTAAATATTTGTATGCAACATATTTTAAATCACATTTAGCAAAGTGTTTAATATTTATAGCATTAGAAATTTCTTCTGTATTTTCAACTACTCTACTTTTCTCTGTTGTCCAAATAAGTTCATATTCATAAAGATTAATATTATAATCTCTTGAAACCAACTCATTAATTAATTCAGACTTATCAAAAGCTTTATTATAATATACATTATAATCATCTTCGTTATAATTTGGTATACCAGTTAAAATAAGTGGTACTGATTCTCTTGTAAATAAATAATAAGACATTGAGTCTGGATAATATGTAAAATCTTTAAAGTT